>JAAYKA010000041.1 GCA_012522635.1 Candidatus Cloacimonadota bacterium | reverse complement strand
CCTCATCCTGCTGGCATTTTGCGTGGTGGCGACAGCGCTTTTGGCGTTTGTGAATTCCGCCACCAAGCCACGCATCGACGAACTGCAAACCAAAGCCGCCGATGAAGCGCGTTCCACCCTCATTCCCTGCGCCGTCTTTGAACTCAAACAGATCGCCGTGCCGGAAGCGGATTCCATCGAATATTACGAGGCAAAAGACGAAAAAACCGGCGAATTGAAAGGCTACACCTTCACTGCCTCCAAAGCAGGTTATTCCAGCAACGTGAAAACCATGGCAGCGCTGGATCCGGAATTCAACGTCATCAACATCCAGGTGATTGAACAAGCCGAAACCCCCGGTCTGGGCGCGAATTGCACCCAGGAAAGTTTTGCCGCCAAATTCAAGGGACTGGCTCCGGATGAACTTCTGGTGGACAAAGACGGCGGCAAAATTGTCTCCCTCACAGGTGCCACCATCACCACGCGCGCCATTGCAAACTCCCTGCGTGAAACCGTGAACCTGATTAAAGCCAGCCTGTCAGCCGCGCCCGCAGAGCCGGAAAAGGAGCCGAAACCGTGAGCTTTATCAAAGAACTGACCAAGGGTCTCATCAAAGAAAACCCAATTTTCGTGATTGTTTTGGGCATGTGCCCCACCCTGGCCACATCCACTTCCGTGAACAACGCCATCGGCATGGGAATGGCTGCCACCTTCGTGTTGGTTTGCTCGAACGTGATGATTTCGCTGATTAAAAACATCACCCCGGATAAAATCCGCATCCCCGTCTATGTGGTTGTGATTGCAGCCTTTGTGAGCGTTGTGGACATGGTGATGGCGGCCTATTTGCCGGAATTGCACAAATCCCTGGGGCTGTTCATCCCGCTCATCGTGGTGAATTGCATCATTTTGGGACGCGCCGAGGCTTTCGCGAACAAAAACAACGTTTTGAATTCCCTTGCCGACGGCATCGGCATGGGGCTTGGCTTCACCCTGGCGTTGGTGGTTGTTTCCACTTTCCGTGAAATTTTGGGCAACGGCACCTGGGCTGGAATGCGCGTGATGCCAAAAACCTATGACCCAATGCTAATCGCAGTTTTGGCGCCGGGAGCCTTCATCACCCTGGGTCTATTGATGGCAGCCATCAACCTGCTGAAGGAGAGATTTCAATGAATTTCCTGGGACAACTTTTCGTGATGGCAGTGAGCGCCATCTTCATCCAAAACTTCGTCCTCTCCCGCTTTTTAGGGCTTTGCCCCTACCTGGGTGTTTCCAAAAAAATGGATTCCGCCTTCGGCATGGGCATGGCAGTGATTTTTGTGATGACCATGGCCTCCGCCTTTTGCTACCTCATATACCAATATCTGCTTGTGCCCTATGAACTTACCTACCTCAGCACTCTGGCCTTCATCCTCACCATCGCCGCCCTGGTCCAATTTGTGGAAATGGTTATCCAAAAAAACGCGCCGGCTCTCTATAAATCACTGGGCGTGTATCTGCCTCTGATCACAACCAATTGCGCCGTTTTGGGTGTGGCAATTTTGAACATCACCCCCCAGGCGGATGGCAGCACCTACAACTTCCTGATGGCAACCCTGAACGGCCTGCTTTCCGGTGTGGGCTTCACTTTCGTGCTTTTGGCAATGGCTGGAATCCGCCAGCGCCTGGCATTGGTGGACCTTCCCAAAAGCATGGAAGGCTTTGCCAGCGGCATGATTCTGGCGGGTACCATGGCTCTGGCTTTTTACGGCTTTATGGGCCTCAAAATCTGAGGAGAAAAGCATGCAAAACCTTGCTTTCACTGTTATCCTGGCCGCGGGGCTCTCCCAAATCCTGACCCCCGTCATCATTGTGGGCACCATGGGTCTGATTTTCGGCTTAATCCTGGCTTTTGCCTCCAAGGTTTTTGAAGTCAAAATCGACCCCCGCGTGGAGCAGATTCTTGAACTTTTGCCAGGCGCGAATTGCGGAGCCTGCGGAAAGGCGGGATGCTCTGGATATGCGGATTCCATCGTGAACGAAGGCGTGGCATGCAATCTCTGCGCTCCCGGCGGAGCCGCAATTGCCGAAGCCATCGCCCGCATCATGGGCTCCGAAGCCGGCGCCCTGGAAAAGCGCATCGCGGTTTACCACTGCACTTCCGGTGGCCATGAAAACACAAAATGGAAATATGCCTACGAGGGCATCGAATCATGCCTTTCGGCGGTGAACATCGCTGGCGGACCCAGCATGTGCTCCCACGGATGTTTGGGTTATAACGATTGTTTCCGCGTCTGCAAATTCGACGCCATCAGCATCAACGACTGCGGAATGCGGGTGATTGACCCTGAAAAATGCACCGCCTGCGGAGCCTGCGTGAAAGCCTGTCCGCGCCATCTGATCGAACTTGTCCCCGTCAGCAAAAACGTTTATATCCGCTGCTCATCCAAAGACAAAGGTCCCCTGGCAAAACAGGTTTGCGGCAGTGAACTTCCCTGCATCGGCTGCGGCATCTGCGCCAAAAAATGCCCCGTCCAAGCCATCACCATCGAAAACAACCTCGCCCGCATCAACTATAATAAATGTATAAATTGCGGAATCTGCGCTACAGTCTGCCCCACCAACAGCATCCAAGACCTCCTGGCAGGTTTGCGCAAAAAAGCTTTCATCGAAGAAGAACACTGCATCGGCTGCACCATCTGCGCCAAAGTTTGCCCCGTTCAAGCCATCAGCGGTGAATTGAAAAAGCTCCAT
>JAAYKA010000040.1 GCA_012522635.1 Candidatus Cloacimonadota bacterium | reverse complement strand
TGAGTGATTTGGAAAAAAACAAAAAATTCGTACAGACTAAACAAACGGATTATGAATATTATCATAGACTTTCTAAATCGATATTGGACAATTTAGATATTGTTTTAGGCCAGTTACTCAACTTGAGTAAAGAAGAGGTAGATTATATTATAAATTACAATCTTAAATACCGCATGAGCGGTAGCTTGACTAACAGTGAATAAATATCAGTCTCTTGGAGATAGGTCTCTTTTAACATTGTCAAGCACTGCTTTCCTTTGCAGCCGGAAAGTATCCGCTGCAAGCGTTTTGAAATCCTATGATTGGGCACTTGAACAGGTTAAAAGTGGAACTTGTGTAATCGGAGGGTTTCACAGTAAGCTGGAAAGGGATGTCCTCCACTTTCTTTTGAAGGGAAATCAACCGTTGATCATTGTTCTGGCGCGCGGCTTCTACAAGCGCTGGACTCCGGAAATCAGAGCCAGGCTGGACAAGGGGAACCTGCTTGTCATCAGTCCCTTTGACGAAGGCGTTACAAAGGTTGACCGTTTCACCTCCATGGTACGTAACAAACTGATCATAGAATTGGCGGATAAAATTGTTGTGGGATATGCCAGTCCCGACGGGGTGATTTCCCGGCTTCTCAAAGACCTGAATAAGCCTTTGGAGTTTCTGGACCGTTGATGCTCTCATTTCATTTTTGCGGGATTAAATCCCTCGTATTTTGAGCGATCGGAATCGACTCGTATCTTTTTTCCACTTTGCAAAAGAGAGCCTTTTTCGGACTTTTTGAACCGCAGAAAGAAAAGGGCTTGATTCCGTCACTACGCTCCAAAATGACGCATTTCTTCGGGTTTTTATACTGAAGATGCAGGCTGGGAGATGGCGACCAGACGGATGGAGCACCGGTTTTCAACCGGTCGGCGCCGCCGGATTTCTCCGGTGGAAAAGGATGCCGGCTTTGTTCTCTGTGCCAGATGAATCTGGCACCAACGGCCGAATGAATTCGGCGTTCCAACGAGCTCTTCTCCGGTGCTCCGGAATGACGCATTTCTTCGGGTTTTTATACTGAAGATGCAGGCTGGAGAATTGCGAAGCGCCGGGGTATAAGACTTGTGAAAACTGTTAAAATTCATAGGGAGTGGACGGCTGTAAACTCGATGGATACAGGGTTTCAGCCTTTGAATGGATGAAAACAGCCTGTTGCGAACTGATAAAATGATTGAAATTGATAATGCTGAGCGTATAGGGTTTATCAATTCTCCGGTTCTCAATCGATTCCCATCCTGTTTTTTGCTCAAAAACGGCTTAAACCAGCTTTTTCGTAAATATAAGTCCTTGATGTTCAGTAGCTTGACTTGCATGGTCGGTATTGATGGGAGTTAATGGTTTAATCAATTAAACATTTTCTCTTATACCGTCCCTTTTAGAAAAAGGGAGAGAATGGAAAAAAGAGAATACACATAAGATATAGGTATATATACATATATAGTATATATATTACTATATAATTCAATATTTTTATATATTATATATGATATATATAGGGTAGCTAAGGTTCTGGACTCCTGTGTCTTGGCTCTCTTTTTGTCAAGACGGATACAGAGTCCCGAATTTGGACTTTTGAAAAGCTCCCGTAAAAGCGGAATTTATAAATTGATAAAGCGGATAGACTCATAATATGGGCTAATTGATTTGTTGATAGGCAGTTACGATAAGGTTTCCCCAAAAAGTGCCTTGGGAATTGATTGAATTTCATATAATTGATAAAAGGCCGCAGATGCCAGGTTCGGCATCCACGGCCTCGGGGTTCTGATTTACCTTAGTTCAGGTCAATTCCTTCCAAGACAGGGTTCAGGCTGTAGGTCATTCTCATGCGGTTTCGATAGCCGATTTGCTCTCTGTGCCAGATGAATCTGGCACCAACGACCGGATGAATCCGGTATTCCGGTGCTTCCGCAAATCCCTTTTCATCCGGATAATCCTGTGCATCCCTAATCTATTATAAAAAATCAGCGTAATCTGCGTGAAAAAAAGCGAAACCCCTTGACAAAGCGCCCAATTCTGCCCCTATATATAGGGTCGTTTCTTGAATGCGGCTTTTGTATTGTTTTTGGCACCCTTTTCCCACCCCCGAAAGGGATTCGGATACTCGTCAGGGGTTTGTCAGGCAAGGAATTAGCTGCAATCAAGAAGGAAGGAGGTTGTAAAAAAACCTGAAAATCACCGCCTTTAAGGCAAGACGCTTAAAAGAAAATTTCATGAAAATAGAAAAACCCGGCTGCGGGAGCCGGGTTTTCTGTATTTATTAGAGTTGATTGTGGGTTTTAGATGACACCCTGGTCGCACATGGCGTTGGCAACTTTCATGAAGCCAGCCACGTTTGCGCCTTTCACATAGTCCACGTGTCCATCGGGCTGTTTTCCGTGTTCCACGCAGGCGGCATGGATGTTTTTCATGATGGACTGCAGCTTTTCGTCCACTTCTTCGCGGTCCCAGCTGAGACGCATGGAGTTTTGGGTCATTTCCAATCCGCTGGTGGAGACACCGCCGGCGTTGGCAGCCTTTCCGGGGGCAAAGAGGATTCTTGCATTCCTGAAGACTTCGATGGCTTCGGGTGTGCAAGGCATGTTTGCGCCTTCGCAGAGGCAGGTGCAGCCGTTGCTGATGAGGTTTTTCGCGTCTTCAACATCAAGTTCGTTCTGGGTGGCGCAGGGGACTGCGATGTCCACAGGGACTTCCCAAGGACGCTTGCCGGGGAAGAATTTGGCGTTGGGATATGTGTTCAGATAGTCGCCAACGCGGTCGTTGTTGGAAGCGCGAAGCTCGACCATGCAGTCAATCTTTTCGCCGCTGATGCCTTCTTCGTCAAGGATATAACCGTCGGGGCCGGAGATGGTTACAACTTTTCCGCCCAGTTCGTTGATTTTTTGGACGGCACCCCAGGCGACCTGACCGAATCCGGAAACGGCAACGCGTTTTCCTTCAAAGCTTTGGCCTTTGGTTTTGAGCATTTCGTGGGTGAAATAAATGATACCAAAGCCTGTGGCTTCAGGACGGATGAGGCTTCCGCCCCAGGTGCGGCCTTTGCCGGTGAAAACGCCGGTGAATTCGTTCACCAGTTTGCGATAGTAGCCATAGAGAAAACCGACCTCGCGGGCGCCAACGCCGATGTCGCCAGCAGGGACGTCGGTATCGGGGCCGATGTGGCGGTAAAGCTCTGCCATGAAGGATTGGCAAAAGCGCATGATTTCACCGTCGGATTTTCCTCTGGCGTCAAAGTCTGCTCCGCCCTTTCCGCCGCCCATGGGCAGGGTGGTGAGGCTGTTTTTGAAGATCTGCTCGAAGCCGAGGAACTTCATGATGGAAAGGTTCACGCTGGGGTGAAAGCGGATGCCGCCCTTGTAGGGGCCGATGGCGCTGTTGTATTGCACGCGGATGCCGCGGTTCACCTGCACGTTTCCATTGTCATCCATCCAGGGGACGCGGAAAATGATGGTGCGTTCGGGCTCAACGAGGCGCTCGAGCACGTTTGCTTTCACGAAGCGGGGATTGCTTTCATAGGCATCCCAAATGGTTTCGACAACTTCTTTTACTGCCTGATGAAATTCGGTCTCTCCCGGATTCTTGGCAATAACCTTGTCCATGAATTCATTAAAGGTCATGGTTTCCTCCATCTGTGTATTTTTTGATTTTAAGCCAGTATTTTGTTAAGCAATAATATGTCAAGTGTTTCAATCCAGCAGTTTTGCCACGCTGGGGGCACGCAGCCTGTGAGAGAGCTCAAAGCCGCTTCCCACAAGGGGCAGCAGATATTTTTTGAATTCATCCGTCACGCCATTTCCTTGTTGATTAATATATTCAGGGGGCATAAGCTTGGTTTTGCGGGCAACATCCTCCAGTTTTTGCAGGCGATAGTCCACGGCGTAGGAGCCAACACGCTGAATGGAAACGGAGCCATCCAGATTGTCCCAAAGAGCGAAGTGGACAGCCTTTTCCGCGGCTTCACGGGCTTCGCGTTGGTCCACGTCGGAAACGCAGCCCAAAAATGAGCGCTGAAGGTAGCCAAATGTATCGGAACGCACGCGTTTGATTTTGAGTTTTTCCTTCACCAAATCGCCAAGCAGGTCGCCCAACATGCCGGTTCCGGAAAGCTGGACATTGCCGTGCGCGTCGGTTTCGGTGCTTTGGGTGAGCGTGGTAATCACAGGAACACCTTTTTCGTTGACGATGCCTTCGGAAACCGCCACCACGCAGCGGCCGTGCTGGTCATAAACGCGTTTGACGTCGGAGAGGAATTGTTCTTCCTTGAAAGGGCGTTCTGGCAGATAAACGAGATGGGGACCATCGTCCGGATATTTTTGTCCCATGACGGAGGCAGCGGTTAAAAAACCCGCGTGACGTCCCATCACGATTCCAATATAAACGCCGGGGAGGGCGCGGTTGTCCAGATTCACACCGGCGAAGGCGGACGCCACAAACCTTGCCGCGGAGCCAAAACCGGGGGTGTGGTCGTTCAGGACAAGGTCGTTGTCGATGGTTTTGGGTATGTGGATAGCTCGAAAATCATATCCAGCCAGCTTTGCCTCTTCATTTACAATGCGCACGGTGTCCGCGGAGTCATTTCCACCGACATAGAAAAAATAGCGCACATCATGGGCTTTGAGCGCCTTGAAAATCTCTTTGCAATATTTTTCGTCCGGTTTATCACGGGTCGAAAACAGGGCCGCGGAAGGGCTTTGCGCCACTTTTTCCAAGTTTTGAACGGTTTCCTGGCTTAAATCCACAAAATCCTCATTCACAATGCCTTGCACGCCATATTGGGCGCCGTAAATCCGGTCAACCTGGGCAAATTTGCGGGCTTCCAACACAACGCCCGCCAAAGATTGATTGATGACAGCGGTGGGGCCACCACCCTGGGCAATCACCACTTTTCCTTGTAGTTTCATCTTTTACCTCCACTGCTCTTGATTTTTTTTTGAGAGACCCGGAACAAGCCGGGGTAAATCCCGATTAAAACAGAGGGATAATTTGTCCAGTAGAAAATGCTTGCCTGAAAAAGGGGATTCAAAAAGAATGGATTTGGAGAACAGATGAGCTACATTGTACTTGCCAGAAAATACCGTCCGCAGACTTTCGCGGAGGTTTACGCGCAGGATCATATCACACAGATCCTGCATAACGCCATTATCGGAAACCGCATCGCGCATGCCTATCTTTTCACAGGACCGCGCGGGGTGGGAAAAACCTCGATGGCGAGGATATTTGCCAAAAACCTGAACTGCGTGGAAGGACCAACCGTAACGCCTTGCAATATATGTCACAACTGCTTGGAAATCACTTCCGGAACCTCGAACGACGTGATTGAGATTGACGGTGCCTCAAACACAGGTGTGGACGATATCCGCGAGCTTCAGCGTGAGCTTCTTTACGCGCCCAGCCAATCGCCTTGGAAAATATATATCATCGACGAAGTTCACATGCTTTCAAAAAGCGCCTTCAACGCGCTGCTTAAAACGCTGGAAGAGCCGCCGGAAAACGTGTTGTTCATTTTCGCGACCACCGAACCGTTCAAGGTTCCACCCACCATCATTTCCAGATGTCAGCGCTATGATTTTAAACGCATTCCCATCGATTCCATCGTGAAAAGGCTGAAGGAACTGATGAAGGAAGAAAACATTAGCATCGACGCGGAATCCCTGCATCTCATTGCCAGAAAAGCTGATGGCAGCCTGCGCGACGCGCTTTCATTGACCGACCAGGTGCTTTCATATTGCCAGGACGAAGTGACTATCGATAAGGTGAGACCCATATTCGGACTCATTCCCACGCAGGTTTTTGGGGATTTGATGCATCTGGTGGAAGCCGGAGACGCGCCCGCGCTTTTGGAAAATCTTCAGCGGATTTTTGAGCAAGGGGCGGATTTGCAGGAATTCATCAACAATTTGATGGAATTCATCCGGATTGTGATTTTGCGCAAGGTGGGAAGCTCGCCCAGCGAAATCACCCCCGAGGAATTTCCTCTTTACGATGATGTTGCCGCTCTTTTCAGCCAGGAAAACCTTTTGTATATGCTCAGCATGCTGATGGAAGCGAGGAGCGAAATCAAAAGCAGCGGAAATCCATTTCTGATTTTTGAGCTGGTGATGCTCAAGATGTGTCGGCTGGATGAAATGGAAGATGTGGCAAATCTGGTTTTACAGCTTGGTTCGCAGAATTTACCTCAGCCGCAAGCGGTTCGACCCGCGCCCACAGCTTCGCCAAAACCGGCTCCACGCCCGACCACGACAAGTGTTCCGCCTCCAAAAGCGCAAGCCGCGGAACCGCCTGTTTCGCGTCGGATGGAATTCAACCAGGAAAATCTGGACCAAAACTGGGAACGCATCGTTGCCCGGGTGAAACGTGAAAGCGGTGCCGCTTCCATCGCCCTCGGGCAGACCAAAGCCGAAATCAAAAACTCAAACAAGCTGAACCTTAAAGTTTCTGGAGGTACATACCACAGTAGTCTGCTGGGTTTCAAGGATCAATTCCAAAAGATTCTGGATGAGCTTTTTCAGCCCAGTCCGCGTCTGAACATCGAATTGGTGGAAAGCGAGGCTCCCACACAAGTTGAGATAAAACGGCACACCCTGGAAGACCTCAAGAAAATGGATGAAAATCTTTCCCATTATATTGATGCCACAAAATCAAAGCTGCTGCCCTGAAACGGCATATTTCAAATAATAGAAATGGCGCCAAGCCGATTCGTGCCTCAAATTGAGGACATTCCAGCCTGGCGCCAAAGCCAAAAAAGTGGCTTACATTTCGACGAGCTGGGCTGTTACAAATTCCACCGCGTTAAGTTTTTTAACGATGGAGTTCAAACGCCTTTTGTCACCGTCCATTTCCAAAAGAATGAGGCCATCATTGGCACAGAGTTCTTTGGAAACCTCATGCAAACCAAGGCGAACCTTGATGTTGCATCCATATTCTGTGAGGATGCTCTGCACTTTTGCCGCATCACTGATACGACTGTCGATCTTGATCATGATCACTTTGTAGGTCATTTTTACCTCCCGGAGCCATTTGGAAAAACAGTACTTATCTGTCCACACTTTTTTTTAAAAAGCTTGTGGATGGAAAATTGTGTTGACATGACAAGAAGGTAAACTATGTTGTCTGGGAAAATCAAACAGGAGTAAACAAATGAAATTTATGGGAAGCGTTTTGGCCATGATTGGCGCGGGAATTGTTTTGATTGTGGCGGTAGCGGCAATGGTCTCCCCCACTTTCAAAGCTGTTTGGAACCATGAATTTTCCGCGGGTGGAGAGTTTTTGGTTGTGGCGGCGGTACTTGCCGTCATGATTGCGGTTTTGGCCTACATCTCTTTTTCCACAAAACGGAAATTAATGGGCGCCATCATTATTGCCGCTTCGTTTGGGGGAATAATTTTTGGCAGTACGATTATTGATATCGCCATGCTTTTCAGCGTCTTGGGCGGGTTCGCGCTCTATTCTATTAACGACGAGGAACCCAAGACTGAGGATAAACCGCAGGAAGAAGAGCCGAGAAAGCCTGAGCAGAAGTGATTCCGCGGTTGTTTTTTATTGTTTACGCTGCTGTCTCGCCCAGCCGTCTTTGAGGGTCACGATGCGGTTGAAAACAGGTTTTTGGGGACTGCTGTCCAAATCCACGCAAAAATAGCCTTGGCGCAGCAACTGGAAGCGTTCTCCTTTTTCCGCTGAGGCGAGCGAAGGCTCCATTTTACAGCCTGTTAGCACTTTCAGAGATTCAGGGTTCAGGTAGTCTTCAGGGCTTTTACCTTCTTCCATTTCGTTCATGTCCGCCAGGGTGAAAAGCTGTTCGTAAAGCCGCACTTCAGCATCAATCGCGTGGGCTGCGCTGACCCAATGGATGGTGCCCCGCACTTTTCTTTTGTCTGGAGTGGAGCCGCCTCTGGAAGCGGGGTCATAGCTGCAGATTATTTTAATGATATTGCCATCCTCATCTTTTATGGCTTCCTTGCAAATTACGTAATAGGCGTGTTTTAGACGCACTTCAGCGCCCGGAGAAAGACGGAACCAGCCCTTGGGAGGGTCTTCCACGAAATCTTCCCTTTCAATATAGAGTTCCTTGCCAAATGGAATCATGCGCGTTCCGGCGCTGGAATCCTCGGGATTATTTATCGCTTCCAGCTCTTCAAAGCTGTCGTCAGGATAGTTTTCGATGATGAGCGGAATCGGATCCAAAACCCCCATCACGCGCTTCGCGGTTTGGTTCAATTCTTCTCGAACGCAGAACTGCAGAAGCTCAAAATCCACCATGGAACTGGCTTTCGCCACTCCGATGCGGTCGGCAAAATCTCTGATGGCGGCGGGTGGAAAACCCCTGCGCCTCATTCCTGCAATGGTTGGCATGCGGGGGTCGTCCCAGCCTTTTACCACATTGGTTTTCACCAATTCCAAGAGCAGCCTTTTGCTCATCACGGTGTAGCTGAGGTTCAAGCGGGCAAATTCAATCTGTTGAGGAAAAGAATGAACCGGCAGGTTTTGTAAAAACCATTCGTACAGCGGTCTGTGGTCTTCAAATTCCAGGGTGCAAAGAGAGTGGGTGATGCCTTCAATGGAGTCTGAAAGGCTGTGGGTGTAGTCGTACATGGGGTAGATGACCCATTTTGTTCCGGTGCGGTGGTGTTCGGCTTTTTTGATGCGGTAAATCACGGGATCACGCATGTTCAGGTTTGGAGAAGCCATGTCAATCTTGGCACGCAGGGATTTTTCACCTTCCTCGAATTCGCCATCCCGCATCCTGCGGAAAAGATCGAGGTTTTCCTCGATGCTGCGCTCACGCCAGGGGCTGTTTTTTCCAGGAACGGTGAGGGTGCCGCGGTATTCGCGGATTTCTTCCTGACAAAGGTCGCAAACAAACGCCAAACCTTTGTGGATCAACATCTCAGCATATTCATAGAGCTGATCAAAATAATCCGAAGCATAAAAAAGCTTGTCTGCCCAATCAAAACCGAGCCAGCGCACGTCTTCCATGATGGAATCCACGTATTCTATATCTTCCTTGATGGGGTTGGTGTCATCAAAACGCAGATGGCAAATGCCGCCGTAATCTCGCGCCAAGCCAAAATTCAGGCAGATGGATTTGGCGTGTCCGATGTGCAGATAGCCATTCGGCTCCGGCGGGAAGCGAGTTACGATTTTGCTGTGTTTTCCGCTTTCGAGATCGCGGTCTATAATCGTGCGGATAAAATTTGATACCACTGGTTTTTCGATGTTTTCCATATTGGTCACCTTTGATTCTTTGCTTCGTACCATTTTTTTGGAGGCAGCACCACAGTCAAGAGATTTACTGGCATCTTCTTTTGCGAAGACACGTTCGAGCTTGGGAAATATTCCTTGTCAAAAACCCGCATCGTCCGTTTCTGTCCTTTCTTGGTGTGTTTTAACACGTTTGGTGCCTAAAATGAAAAAAATCATGCTGATCAGTGACCTCTATCCGAGCCGGCAAAATAGCCTGCAGGGTGTTTTTGTGCAACATCAGGCTCAGGAATTGGCACAACATTATGAAGTCAAAGTTTTGGCGTATGAGATCGGAACTCGTTACAGAGTAGAGAATTATGAGCAGGATGGAATTGAGATTTGCCATGTTACATACCCTGCTCTTCGCAATCCTTTTTTATCCGCATTTGCAACTTTTCCGGCCAGTGTTTTGCCCGCAGTGAGACGAGCTTTTGCGCGCTGGAAGCCGGATTTGATTCAAGTTCATGATTTCCGGCATGTTCCGGAGCTTTTTTGGTTGAAAACCTGGCTGGATCGAGTCCGCATCCCAAAATTCCTCATTTTGCACAACATTCGCACCCATCCCGCCCGCTTGATGGGAAACCGGATGCTGCCATTTTACCGCAAAACCTTGCGCAAGGCGCTTTCTTGCTGGGATCACGTTTTCACGGTGAATGCCAGACTGCAAAAATGGCTTTTTCCATTTCTGCCAAAAGAAAAAACCAGTATTTTGGGCAATGCTATCAGTCCCACGATTCCCTGTGAAGAAGCTGAACTTGAGCCCATCACAAAGCAATTTAGGGCTGTTAGTTACAAGATTATTTCCGTGGGAAACCTAACCCCTGAAAAAGGCTTCCGCCACTTGATTGATGCCGTGGCTCAGCTTAAACAGGAAGGCTGGGAAATCCAGCTTTTTATTTTGGGAAAGGGTGATGAACGCCGCGATTTGGAAGCAAAAATTAAAACAATGGGCTTGGGTGAAAACGTGAAACTGGCCGGTGGTTTGGAAAACAGGCTGCTGCGCAATCTGTATCGATATTTCGATGTCTTCGTGCTGCCCAGCTACAGTGAGACTTTCGGTATTGTTTATCTGGAGGCAATGTATGCCGGGATTCCAGTTATAGGAACGATTGGAGAAGGGATACATGGTCTTTTTGAAGATGAAAAAGAAGCCTTATTCGCCAAACCGCAGGATGTTTCAGATTTGACAGAAACGATACGCAGCCTTATGCAGGACAAACAGATGGCAGATTGTATTTCAAAGGCTGCCCAGCAAAGGGTTAAGCGGGAATTCATGCTGCCGGATCTGATTTCAAGATTGAGAAAAGTGTATGAACAACAATAAGTTACTGATGATTATCAACGAATTTCCGCCCACCGGCCTCAGCGGAGTGCAGAGAGCGCTCAAATTCATGAAATACGCCTGCCGCGAGGGTTGGGAAGTACACGCTGTTGTTCCCAAAAAGCCGGTGCGCAAAGAAACCGACCATAGTTTGTTGCAGGAAATTCCTCCTGAAGCCCACATCCACAGGGTTGGCGGCTTGGGTATCCGCTCCCGCAACGTGAGCCGCATCACTTGCACTCGTTTTGAAGATACCATGCCCAAAAATCCCGTTTCCAAAGCTTTCTGGACTTTGGCAAAATTGGTGAACGACATCATCTGGCCCATCGACAAACAAATTGGCTGGACACCTTTTGCGGCTTGGAAGGCAGCTAACATCATCAAACGCTACAAGATAAGTAATCTATATATCACTGCCTATCCTTTTTCGTCTTTCGTGGCGGGACTTTGGTTAAAAAAACGTTTTGGCAACAAATTATTCTGGGTGGCAGACTATCGCGACGCCTGGCAATTCGGCCCACTCATCGAGCGTAAAGTACATGGCTTCAGAATGAAACACATCCGAAAAATGGACGAGAAATTTCTGCGGAACAGTGATCGGGTTATTTTCGTAACTGAAAAAACCCGCGCTCACTATGTGGATAAATATACCTGGCTTTCAGAAAAATCGGAAGTTATTACCAATGGCTTTGATGAAGATGATTTTGAAGGCTTGCCAGCAAAACAATTCTCGGAACCAACCTTGGTTTACATGGGCAGGATGGACCGCAATTACGGTGACCCGATCCCAATGTTGGACGCCATGGCAGCTTGCAATATCCCGGGGTTTCGGTTTTTACATCTGGGCAGTATCGCGCCATATATTTTGGCTCGCATCGAAGATGGAAATTATCCGTTTTATTCCTATTTAGGCTATTTGCCCCATAAAGACGCTCTGGAACACACTTTGGGGGCATGGGCAAACTTGATCATGATTGAAGAAGACCCCGAATCTGAACTTGTTTTGCAAGGGAAATTATTTGAGCTTTTACGAGCTGGAAGACCGATTTTATCGCTTGGGCCAGAACGCTCAGCCATAAAAGACCTGATTTATGAAACTAACTCTGGAATTCACGTTTTGGCAAGGGATTCCGAAGCTATCAGCAAAGCTTTACAGCAGATTTTGAACAATCCTGAGCAATTCTCCACCACAGCCAAAAACATTGAAAAATTTACCCGCAGAGAGCTGACCAGAAAGCTGCTGAGCCTTTATCCGAAAAACTGACCAGTTATTGAGGTCAAAGTTTTTCCAAGATCGGCTTCAAAGAATCGTAAACCATCTGGGGACTTAAACCTAACAGACACTCCGCTTTACAATTCCGTTTTTTATTTCGCACGCAAGGGGCGCAATCAATTTCAAGGCGCACAATCTCGCTTTTTGGGGAAAAGGGCGCAGTCTGATTTTCATCCCCAGGGCCAAAAATGGTTAAAGAAGGTATTTGGAAACAAGACGCTATGTGCCCCAAACCGGAATCAGTATTCACAAAAACATCACAAAGAGATATGAAGGCAGCCACATTGCACAAGGAGCTGCGCTCTAACAGCTTAACACCTTCAATTTGAGATAGATATCGACCCTCTTCCTCTTCATCAGGACCTGCAATGACCACTATGTTCAGGTCAAAATCTTTCTTCACTGATTCAATCAAGGTGGCAAAATATTCAACAGGCCAGCGGCGGAAACTATTGCTTGCCATACAGCCAGGATGGATCGCCAGAATGTTTTTACTTCCAAGCTGCTGTGTTTTTATATAGTTAGCAGCCCATTCCAGGTTTTCCTCAGATAGTGTGAAGTCGGTCGCCAAGTCCAGCTCTTCCCTCTTTTGCACAGCTTCTTCCCATTTTGGCAGTTCAATCGCGGTGGCTAAAAGTTCATAGTTCGAATGCGCTCTGCTTTGCTGAGGCTTGCGTGGAACATAATCTGTTAAACATGGCAGTTTAAATTTATTATATTCACTTATCTTATGTTTTGCTTTAATAAATAGCAGGAAAAGCCATGTTTTCCAAGCTGTTACACCTGATGAAAAGAAAGCCGCGTGGTATTTTTCCTTGCGAAGTTTTCTGAGGCTGGCAATCAGCTCCCGTGGTTTCCAACCTCCAAAAATGATTTCATCCACATAGCTTGCGTTTTGCACCGGAAGCGCTGCCGCATGTGGCAACACGAGCAAGGTGATATTCAGCTCTGGATGCATTTTTTTGGCAACCCTGAGCGCGGGAGTGAGCAAAATCATGTCGCCGATGCCCCAGGTGTGGATAATCAGAATACGCTTTTGATGATTTTTCACACTGCGCATATCAGATGCCACCCATCTTCTTTTTGGATATTTGGGTCAACAGCTCACGGATTGAAAGATAAAGCTCCCGCCAGTCTTCGCGTTTGGGAATCAAGTGTGGTAAAAGCCTTCCCGATGTAGCCTTCTGCTCGTACGCAATGATTAGGAAAAACCAAAAAAGATACGCTATCGAAGTTGCCAATGCAGCGCCGTTGATGCCCCAAAGCGGGATCATCAAATAGTTCAACCCAACATTCAGCAGTAAGGCCAAACCCGCAATCACGATGGTAACAATCGGGAAACCCTTGCTATTCAGATAGTTATTAAAAAGCGAACCGAAGCTGAGCCCAAAACTTGCAGGGATCAGCCATAAATAGACCGCGTACGCTGGAACAAAATCCAGGCCAAAGAATATGCCTAACACATATTTACCCAGCAACATAAACCCCAAGTTTCCCACCAGGAGGAACACGCTGAAAAGCATCAACATTTTCTTCATGAGTTGCCATTTTTCGGTTTCTTCGGCGGTGTCAGAAAGCTTTGCCAAAAGTAGGCTGCCCACCAGATTTGAAGCAACCTGCAGCATGTCAACCACATGTGCCGCAATGGAATAGATTCCAACCTGGCTGTAGTCCAAGAGGCGTTTTACAATCACGATATCTGCCCTCACCAAAAGCGAGATTAAAAACATGGAAACGAAGGCTCTCATTCCAAAACCGTAGGAATGTTTGATGAAGGAAATGTCCATACTGGATATACTTATGCGCTCTCGATGCCCAAAACTTAAATAGGCCAGCGAAATTGCCAAACCAATAACTGTGAGACCCAGATAGTAGCCAAAACGGTCACCACTTGGAACCAGAATGAAGCCCGCCATAAGCAGCAGCAGACAGGAACCGGTGTTAATCAAATGTGCCATGGAGCTTTGAAAGACTTTATCCACCCCAATATAGAAGGCTTGCATCTGCATAACTGCTTTCGTGAAGGTGATATAAATCACAAACAGCGCCATGTAAAGAGGGGTGAAATCGAAGCTCAGAACTTGGTTCCAAAACTTGATCAAGCCCAGCCCCACAGCCAGGAATAACAGGGTTTCAAAGGCAAACTGCAGCAAGGTCCAAGCATACAAATCGCTCCGTTTATCCGGATTTTTCCTGATCAGATATGGATAACTGTGATTCAAACCCATGCCCAAAACAGCCCAAATAAACCCACCCATGGTCATGAGATAGCTGAGACGCCCTTTTCCCTCCACGCCCAAATAGCGCGCGGAAAGCCAACTGACGCAAAAAGATAGCACCAATATGACCACGCGAAATCCGCCGCTGACGGCGATATTCTTTTTCAGGTTGATTTGGGACATCCAACATCCATAACTTTATATTATACTTATGCTTGGTGTTTTCATTGCTGTGACAGCCGCGATAATACCAAGCGGAAAAATCAAGATTTCAAACGGCTGAGCCTTGTCAAGTCCAAATTTCCCTTGGTGATTCCGCAATAATTCAAGTACCCACGAAAAGTTGCATCTCTGTGAATTTTCTTGACAGAATAGGGCACATAAAAGTCAGGCTAAGCATCATCATAATTACATATTCAAAAAAAAGGAACTTTATGCAAGGCAGGAGCCTCAATTTCATAGTCAACAGCAATGCCACTGTTTATCAGGGTGTTATAGCTTTTCCCAGCTTGAAAAGATCGATTCCCGCGCTGGATGCAAATCGCCGGCAAATATCGCGAATCAACTATATGGCGCGGAAGAGGTAAAACCTGATATGACAATTGCCAAAGTCCTTTTTTGGTGCTCTTTTGGGCTGCTTGCCTACCATCTGTTTGGCTATCCTTTTTTATTGCTTCTGATTAACAAGATCAAACCCAAACAAAAAGAGCTAAATTGCAAGCTGCCACAGCCTTTACCCACGGTCACGGTTCTTTGCCCAGCCTACAACGAAGAAGAATCCATCGCTAAGAAGATTGAATCGTTCCTGCAAATGGACTATCCCAGAGACAGGGTCAAAATGATCGTGATTTCAGACGATTCCAGCGACCGCACAAATGAAATCGTGGAATCGTTTTCCGGGCAAAACGTGGAGCTTCTAATCCAAAAACCGCGTCGCGGAAAACCCAGCGCCCTGAACATGGTTTTGCCTAAGATGGATTCGGATTACGTGCTTTCCACAGACGCAAATTGCATGTTTGCACCCGACGCCTTGAACCTGTTAATGGAAAAAATGCTTTCCAATCCTCGCCTGGGCTTGGTTTCAGGAGAAGTGCGCATCGTTCCTGGTGAAGGAAATCGATCGGGAGAAGGCCTGTATTGGCGTTATGAATCCTGGCTGAAAAGCTTGGAAAGTGAGCTTGGTTGCATCATTGGCGCAAATGGCGGCATTTTTTTGATCCGGACAGACCTTTTTGAAAAGGTTGATCCTCAATCCGTGGATGACTTTGAACGCGTGCTCACAGTCTTGAAAAAAGCTTGGAAAACTGCCTACGAGCCCCGCGCGAAAGTGTTTGAAGAGGAAACCCAATCCGCTAAACAGGAAATGTCCCGCAAAATCCGCATCGTCACCCGCGAATGGTTTGTGGTGGAACGTAATCTCGCGTTGCTCAACCCCTTTCGCCATCCCGCAGTTTGCTTCAAACTTTTTTCCCACAAACTGCTGCGTTGGCTTTTTTTCGTTTTTGTGTTGACAGGATTCATTGCCTCTGTTTTTTTGTCGAGTATATTGTTTTACAGGATCATATTTTGCCTTCAGGCTGCAGTTTATGGCTATGGAGCACTGAGCCTGCTCTTGCAGAAAAGAAACCTGCGTCTGCCATTTTCCACAGCTCCAGCCTATCTTATGGCAATGATCTGGTCTTCAATGGCGGCTTTTTTCCGCTATATCACAAGAACCAGAATGAACACTTGGGAACCGGTGCGTTAGGAGACACCTAAAATTATGAATATTCTTGTAACAGGCAGCAACGGATTCGTTGGCAGCAGATTGATGTGGGATTTTGACCACGCGGGCTACCATGTGGCGGGGATTGATATCAGCCCCAACTGCAACAGTGAGCCCCATCCCAAGACTCTGATCGGCGACATCCGCGACGCCAAAGATCTCAAAAGCGTAAATGGCGCCTTTGAACTGGAAAACAATTCTGAAATCGATCTAATTATCCATTGTGCCGCCGCGAAACACGATTTTGGCATTAAGCGTGGCGAATATTTTGACCATAATAAATATGGAACCAGAACGTTGCTGGATTTCGCGGAAAAAACCGGAATCAACAAGCTCATCTACCTCAGCACGGTGGCTGTGTTTGGTCATCCTGAAGGCCCTGCAGATGAAAACGCTCCGTATGCAGCGGATCACCCCTATGGTGAATCGAAACTGGCTGGCGAAGAGCTTTGCATCCGTTGGCAGGAAAAAGACCCAGCGCGACAATTGATTGTGCTGCGTCCCACTGTCATTTATGGTCCCAACAATTTTGCCAATATGTATAAACTGATGGATACAATGCATCGGCGCCCAATTGCTATGGTGGGACAAGGCAACCATAAAAAAAGCGTGGTTTCCTTGGACACAATGGCAGATATGATCATGTTTTCCCTGAGCTTACTTGAACCGGGCTTCCAGCATTTCAACTGTGTGGATGAGCCTTATCTCAGCCTGCATGAACTGATGGAGTTAATCGCCTCGCAGCCCGGTTTCAGGATGCCGCATTTGCGAATCCCGGCATCTGTGGCGGTTGGGATTGGCAAGGTTTTTGATATCCCCGCGTCTTTGCTGGGCTTGGACCTGCCTGTGAATAGCGACAGAATGCGTAAGTTCTCCACTGCCACAGACTTCCGTGCCCCAAAAATTCGCGAAGCCGGGTTCGTTCAAAAAAAGAGTATCGCAGACAGTATCGCCGAAATGTGCGCCTGGTATCTGGAACACCGAAAAACTACTAAAGGAGCAGTTGTATGAGCAAAAAGATTAAACTGGGTTTGATCGGCTGCGGCCGCATCTCCAAAAACCATTTTGAAGCAGTGTCGCAAATCCCTGAAGCAGAATTTGTTGCCTGCGCAGACATTTTGGAAGACAAAGCTCGCCAAGCCGCTGAAACCTATAACATCAAAAACTGGTATACCGATCACTTGGAAATGTTGCAAAAGGAAGAGCTGGATGCGGTTAGCATCTGCACTCCCAGCGGCTTGCATCCCGCCCTGGGTATCGATGTGGCGAAACATAAAGTTAATGTGATCACAGAAAAACCCATGGGAATCAGCATCGAAAGCGCGGATAAATTGATTAAAGCCTGTGATGCCAACAAGGTAAAACTCTTCGTGGTGAAACAAAACCGGCTCAACAGCACCATGCAACTGCTTAAAAATGCCATTGAGAAAAATCGTTTTGGCCGTATCTTTTTGGCCCAGTCAAACGTTTTTTGGCAACGTCCCCAAGCCTATTACGATGCTGAAAAATGGCGCGGGACTTGGGAATTTGATGGTGGCGCCTTCATGAACCAAGCCAGCCACTATGTGGACGCGCTTTATTGGCTGCTGGGAAACGTGGAAAGCGTGATGGCATATACATCCACCATGGCGCGCCGCATTGAAGCGGAAGACACCGGCTGCGCCATCCTGCATTTCCGCAGCGGAGCCATCTGCACCCTGAACGTGACCATGCTCACATATCCCAAAAATTTCGAAGGTTCCATCACAATTATTGGTGAAAATGGAACTGTTAAAGTTGGCGGTGTGGCAGTGAACAAAATCGAAAAATGGGAATTTGAGGATTACGACGACGACGATCGTATTGCTCGGGATGCAAACTACCAGCCTCCAAATGTTTATGGATTTGGCCACAACCCCTACTACCGCAATGTGGTTGATGTTTTGCTAAACAACGGTCGCATTTTTACAGATGGTCGTGACGGTCGTAAATCAGTGGAAATCATCCAAGCCATCTACCAGTCCGCCAAAACTGGCAAAAGAATTTCCCTTCCCTTATAAAATATCTTTTTTAGATTCTAATGCTTTTAATTGTGCCCTGATTCAGCTTCAGTGCGGGCTGTCCGTGAATCATCATGATGATTCCCAGCTCGCGCCCACAGGCAGGGCAAAGCGGTCGGGAAAAAGTTGCCGCACCAGCCAAACCCACATTATCCTCGGTTAAACGGTTGATCATGCACTTTATCAGTCTGCCTTTTCCCGCTTTAAAATATCGGAACAGCTTGTAACCGCAACGGCATTCGATGTCGATGATTTTTCCTGTACGCATTGTTTTTTATCCTGAACGCCATGTTCTCAGTCGATGTTTTGGGGTCAAGAGAAAATAGTTTGGCAGCGTTCTTGATTGCCGCCTTATGTATTCCTTATGTTTCGCTTTAGAAAGTTAAGGTTGACATAAGGCAGCAACCATTACAAGCTCACCCGAAACAGAATCACAAATATGTCAAAGTCTTTATGGCACAAGCTTTGAGCCTCAAAAAATCAATGGGGTCAGAAAACACTTGACAACAACCGGCGATTCATAGTAATGAAATATAAAATGGTATAAAACTGAGATGGATTGCCATCAGGAGTATAACTTGCTTTTACAGAAGTATTTTGAGACCCGTTTGGATTTGATCGAAAAAAGTCTGAAACACTATCTCGGAACTCAGACCCAACCTGCCAAGGAACTAAAAAAAGCGATGCATTACGCGGTTTTTTCCGGTGGGAAACGCTGGCGCCCTCTTTTATTGCTTGCGATTTATGAAATGCTTGCCGGGAAACAGAGTAAAAAAGGTCTGGCTGAGGCGGTCAAAGCTGCGACAGCAATAGAATTGGCCCACAACGCGGCGCTGGTGCATAATGATTTGCCGATGTTGATGAACAAGGCGGAACGTCGATCCAAACAGGCTTTGCATTTAAAATTTGACAACGCGGTCGGCATTTTGGCGGGTGACGCGCTCTACACCCTGGCTTTCGAAATCTTGGGCGAGATTGTGCCGCCTTCCAAATCCCTTGCCTGCACACGTATTTTGTCCATCAGCACCCGCAGCTATGGCTTAATCGGAGGCCAGGCTGTGGAATTGGAAAGCAAACATCGCCAGATGAAGCTGAACATTTTACGTTATATTGACCTTAAAAAAATCTGTTCCTTGCTGCAGGCCGCATCCGATATGGCTTGTGTTTTGGCGGGAGCGGATGAAAACATCAGACAAATCATGAACACCTACGCGCAAAACCTCGGCTTGGCTTTCCAGATGATTGAAAATATCAGCGCGGACTATAATCGCGGCAGCGAAGGCTTGGATTTTGATGAAGAATTTGTGCCAAAATCCAAAAACAGCTACACGGCTTTTTTGGGCTTCGACAAAGCTCGCCAAGCTGTGGAAGAAATGTTGGATGAAAGCGAACGGATGATTGTGCCATTTGATAGCAAAGAGGTGCTTTTCGAATTCATCCAGATGATAAAAGAACATCTGCCTTGATGATATGATAGACATACATTGCCACCTCCTGCCAAAGCTCGACGACGGTTCAAAAACCTCTGAGGATTCTCTAAACCAACTGCGCGCAATGGCGGATGGCGGCATCAGCGATGTTTTCCTCACTTCACACTTCATGCCCGGGCGCTATCACTATGAGCGCAAAGATTATGATGCCAGATTGCGCGAACTTCAGGAACTGGCAAATCAGAACCAGATTATGATAAAACTGCACCCAGGCTTTGAAATCTTTCTGCATCCCTTCAGCCTGAAAGATATTGAAAAACACAATCTCCGCCTGGGAAATTCCCGCTACGTTCTGGTGGAATCAGATTTGAACGGATTGCCGTCGGATTTTTATGAAAATGTTTACCCATTGCTGCGCAAAGGCTACAAACCCATTTTGGCACACGGAGAGCGCTATGTCAGCATCATGCACAACGTCCACGACGCCAAGGACTTAATCCGCAAGGATATTTATATTCAGGTGAATGCCGGCAGCCTTTTGGGTCATTATGGCGAAAAAGTGCGTCAAACGGCATGGCTGCTGCTTCGTAATGGCTGGGCCCACTTTATGGCCTCTGATGACCATGCCAAAATGCCCTACGGATCCTATTTTGAAGCTGTTGAAATGGTGAAAGCGGAGTTGGATGTAAATGTGGCGAAACTGCTCACGCAGGATTTTCCCGCCAAAATCCTTAAAAATGAGAGAGTTCCATATAAATACGTATACCTGAGAACGGCTCCACAATCAAGGCGCCGCCGGAAAAAAAGTCTCTGGCGCAGGATTTTTGAATAAATGCCCAAACTCCTCATCACCGGTGTCACTGGACTCATCGGCAGGGCTGTACTTGATGCCATTTTAGCCAAAAACAACGATTGGCACATCACCGCGCTCATCCGTCCCGGAACAAAACCTCAGCGTTACAACGCGTTCAGCACCCAGCTTGAACTGGCAAAAATCGACCTCGCTGATATCAATGGTCTGAAAAACTTCCTTGCAGACAATTCTTTTGACGCGGTGATGCACATTGGAGCCCTGCGTGGCGGACGTAAGTTTAATAAAAACGAATTTTTGCGGGCAAACTTTCTCTCCACCCAGCAACTTGCGGAATTCAGCCTTGAATATGGGGCAAAATTCATGTTTTGCTCGTCGGTGGGAGTGTTTGGTGCCATCCCAGAAGAACTGCCCGCAAACAATCGCACCGAACGCAACCCGGATAATTTTTACCACTACACGAAGATAGAAAGTGAAAAAATGATTCAACGTGCCACACTGCGTGGCTTAAAATCTGCAATCCTACGCCCTTCAATCACTTACGGAAGCGGTGACTACGGTTTCCCCTACCAGATGGTGAAAATGATACACAAAAAACAATTCCCACTGATTAACAAAAGAATCTGGATTCATCTGTGTAATGTGAACACCATCGCCCAGGCATTTCTCTGGCTTTTGGAAAACGATTTCACCCCGGGAACGGCTCTCAACGTTGCGGACCGCGAGCCGGTGCAACTCCATCAGTTGGTAAACTTTATCTCACGCGAACTACGTGGCAGCAACTACAACACGCTGCTAAAACTTGACCGTCAATTCTTCCGCTGGGGCGAAAGCTTGGCACGCTGGGCGAAAAACGAGCTTTGGGTGAGCCGTTTTGAGCTAATCTCGCGCTCTTGGTTCTATCAAGTTTCTGATACCTATGAACTTATGAATCTCCCGGAAAGTTATACGATTCCGGATATCCGGCTCACGATTTCGGATTATTTGGGGAAATAATGGCCATCCCGATTATCAAGGACTGGGAAAAATATTACAGTGAACCCCATGAGGGGCTTGGTTCTTCCTACGAACGGGTGGTTTTGAACGACCTGATTTTGGCAACCGCGAAAAAATACGACGTGAAAACAGCCTTGGAGAGCCCCAGTTTTGGTTTCACTGGTATCAGCGGCATCAATTTGATGGCTTTGGCGGATTCCGGCGTGCAAATTACATTGCAGGATAACGATGCGCAGAGATTGGAATTGATTCGAGAGCTATGGAACTGGCTGAACCGCCCTCTGCGCGCGGAACTGAACCCGGATTTTCGCAGCTTGGAATATCCGGATAAATCCTTCGACCTCAGTTTTTCTTTTTCCGCGCTGTGGTTTGTGCCGGAGCTGAAAGCTTTTTTGACAGAGCTTTCCCGCGTCACTGCCAAAGTTATTTTCATCAGCGTTCCAAACCGCTCCGGAATCGGCTACAAGCTGCAGCTTCGTGATTACAGTCCCCAGGAATATCCCGAGCTAAAACTTGAGCACATCGACCCCGCTTCCATCATTTCAATCTTGGGAAAACTGGGCTGGAGGCTGGAAGACAGCGGCTTTTTTGATTGCCCGCCCTGGCCCGACATTGGCATGACCAAGGAAGAGCTTTTGGGAAAATGGCTTGGCTTCAAAACCGCTCCCAAAGCGGATAATCCCCCAAAAGTGGAAAAATGCCTCAGCATTCTCAGCCACTACGAAGGGCGGGATCCAAGCTTTGAAAAACGAATGCGAAAACTGCAATGGTTCGAAAAAACCGTGCCTGAAGCCTTCAAAAAGATTTGGGCGCATCATTACAGGCTGGTTTTTTCGCGCCAGGGCAATGCCGGAGAATAAATCTGTCTCGTAAACGCCTGATTTATTTGGTCGTTGGCCTGCTTTTAGGCCTGCTTCTCATCTGGCTCTGGCTGCGCAGTATCGATCCCCGGCAGGTGATTTTGAATATCCGCAGCGTCAAGCCGGATTTGGTTGTCTGGGCTTCAATTATCTATCTTTCTGCCTACGCGGTCCGTAGCTGGCGCTGGAACCTGCTCCTGCGCAAACAGGTGAAAATCCCTGTGGGCAAAACATTTCTATATAGCATGGGTGGAAACTGGGTGAACTACCTCATTCCAATTCGTGCTGGAGAAGTCGTAAAAGCTTGGTTTATAAAGAATAACCATGGCATCCCCATTTTTAAAACCCTCCCCTCCATTTTCATCGATAAAACTTTCGATACTCTGGGCATCCTGTTCGTGTTACTTTTGTTGCCACTTCTCAAAATTCACGTTTCACCCGCTTTGGCGGTTCTGTTGATTCTTTTGGGACTTTTTTTCCTGGCTTCCATGGCTATCCTGCTACTTTCGGTTTGGCATAAAGACAAGGTGGCAAAGCTTTTACATGCCCTATTCTCCTGGCTGCCTCAGCGCTTCCAAACCAAAATCGACCGCCATATCGAAGTTTTTGTGCAAGGTTTGAACGTGTTCGAGCAACATTGGAGCCACCTGCTTTTCGCGGTCTTGCTCACAGCCCTGGGAGTGACTCTGGATGGCTTTTATTTTTTCCTGCTTTTCCAAGCCTTTGGAGTTGAATTGAATTTTCTGAAAGTGCTGTTTGGCTATACTCTGATAAACCTTTCCTACGCTCTGCCACAGCCACCGGCACAGTTGGGCAGCAATGAATGGATGATGATAATCATCTTTTCGGTGGGATTTGCATTGACAAAAGATAGCGCCTCCGCGATCATGGCTTTCGCGCATGTTTTGACATCCGTCTTAATCGGTATCACTGGTTTGGGTGCCATCCTCGGTTATGGCGGACAGGCGCTGAAAGTAATGATTCACGGAGATAAAGATATATGAACAGCGAAAAAATGATACAAATAATTGAAGAATTGAAACCCTTGAAACAACAGCTCTTGGACGAGATTCGCAAAGTGATTGTTGGCCAGGACGATGTTGTGGAAAAAGTTTTAATCGGCCTTTTTGCCAATGGTCACATGCTGATTGAAGGCGTGCCAGGCTTGGCAAAAACCCTGCTCATCTCCACCATCGCGAAAGCGCTGAACCTGTCCTTTGGCAGGATTCAATTCACGCCTGACCTGATGCCCTCAGATATCACTGGTTCAGACATTCTGGTTTCCCGCAGCGGTGGGGAAAGCCGGGAATTTCAATATATCAAAGGCCCGGTTTTCGCAAACATCATTCTGGCGGACGAGATTAACCGCACACCTCCAAAAACACAGGCAGCGCTGTTGCAAGCCATGCAGGAATATCAGGTCAGTAGTGGAAACAAGACCATGGATTTGGATCTGCCCTTCATCGTGATGGCCACCCAAAATCCCATCGAGCAGGAAGGAACCTATCCCCTGCCGGAAGCGCAGCTTGACCGTTTCATGCTTTTTATCGACATTGGTTATCCCAGCTATGAAGAAGAGCTCGCCATCGTGCAAAACACAACCGGCGCGCCCGGTCAGGAACCACATCCACTGCTTTCCGCGGAAAAAATTATCGCGATACAGACCGCAATCCGAAATATGCCGCTCAGCAGCCACGTTCTGGAATACGCTGTGAAACTGGCACGTTCAACCCGACCCGGTGACCCAAGCTGCAAACCCTCCATCGCTGAAAAAATAAACTGGGGTGCAGGCCCCCGCGCGAGCCAATATCTGGTTTTGGGAGCCAAAGCCAAAGCCGCTCTGGATGGACGTCTCACACCTTCTGAAGAGGATGTGCGCGCAGTGGCGCTTCCGGTACTCAGCCACAGGGTTTTGATTTCCTTCGCAGCTGAAGCAGAAGGAATCAGACCTGCCGACATCATTAAAGAATTGATAAATTGATGCGGGAAACCGGCATCAGCAAAGTATATATTGTAACAGCCAAAAATGGCTGGCTTCATCCATT
>JAAYKA010000039.1 GCA_012522635.1 Candidatus Cloacimonadota bacterium | reverse complement strand
CCCGATTCTTTATCGGGTTGATAATGAGTTGATGCCAAATTGATCTTGGGCTGGAGTCAAGAGTGGGATGAAGGAGGTGGTGGGATTAAGTGTTGATGTAGGTTTCGATGAGTTGGAGAGCTTGGGCGAATTGCTGTCTGTAATCCAAATCAGTATCCAAGCTTACCATCAATTTCAGCCCTTTTGTTGCCTCGAAGCTGATATGTTGGTCAATTTTGGAGCCAAAGCCCAGGAGTTTTTCCCGTGGGGGCAGCTTGTCCGTCTTGAAATCCATGGTGAGGGTATTGTTGCGCACCTGACAGTTTTGCAGCTCGGCTTGTTTGGCTAAGATATTCAGTTTGAAATACATTAGCAGCCAGGCGGCTTTTTCGGGCAGGGTGCCAAAACGGTCGGCGAGTTCGGCTTCAAAATCCTCAATTTCCGTCAGGTTTTCAAAACCGCTGAGCCTGCGGTAGATGGCAAGGCGCTGTTCGTCGTCGGTGATATATTCGGGTGGGAAATACAAATCGATTTCAGTGCGAAGTTTGCGCCGGGGCTGGGGATTGTTGATGGCATCGATAATTCCGGTTCCGCTTTGGGCGGCGTCGATGGCTTCTTCCAGCAGCTTGTTGTAGTAGTTGAAGCCGATGTTTTGGATGATTCCGCTTTGCTTTGTGCCCAGGATGGTTCCCGCGCCGCGCAGTTCGAGGTCTCGCAGCGCCACTTGAAATCCGGCACCCAGATAATCGTATTGGGTGAGCGCTTCCAGGCGTTTTCTTGCCACATCGGTGGTGCCGCGCGGAATGAGTAAATAGGCGTAGGCACGACGGTTCGAGCGTCCAACGCGTCCGCGCATCTGATAGAGCTGGGCAAGGCCGAAGGTATCGGCGCGATCCACCAAAATGGTGTTGGCATTGGGGATATCG
Organism: Candidatus Cloacimonadota bacterium; assembly: GCA_012522635.1. Lineage (NCBI taxonomy): Bacteria > Pseudomonadati > Candidatus Cloacimonadota > Candidatus Cloacimonadota bacterium. The sequence continues at coordinate 1,267 of JAAYKA010000039.1, read as the reverse complement.
ATGCCGTTTTCCACGATAGTGGTGGAAATCAAAACCTGCGCTTCGCGCTCGATGAAAGCGCGCATCACGTCTTCCAGATGGCGCTGAGGCATTTGGGCGTGACCGACGGCGAAATTCACCTCGGGCATGAGGTCGCGCAATTCAGCGGCAACAGTTTCAATGGTTTGCACGCGGTTGTGGATGAAAAAAACCTGGCCTCCGCGGTCGATTTCGCGGCGTATGGCATCGCGAATCACCTCGCTTTCGCGGTTTGTGATGATGGTGCGGATGGGAAGTCTTTCCTTGGGCGAGGTTTGCATCAAAGAGATTTCCTTGAGTCGAGCCAAGGCCATGTTCATGGTGCGCGGAATGGGCGTGGCGCTCATATAGAGCGTATCCACATTGGATTGCAGCTCACGCAGCCTTTCCTTATGACGCACGCCAAAACGCTGTTCTTCATCGATAATCAGCAGTCCCAGATTGGGAAACTGGACGTCTTTTGAAAGAATGCGGTGGGTGCCGATGGCAATATCAACCTTGCCGGAGGCGATGCCTGCCAAATCTTCTTTCAAGCGAGAAGTGTCCCGAAAACGGCTGAGCATGGCAATTCGAACCGGATATTGCGCCAAACGCTGACGGAAAACGCGCCAATGCTGTTCTGCCAATAATGTTGTTGGAACAAGCACGGCAACCTGGTGACCTCCGCAAACGGCTTTGAAAGCGGCGCGGATTGCCACCTCGGTTTTTCCAAAACCCACATCACCGCAAAGCAACCTTTCCATGGGACGCGGGCTTTCCATATCTGCCTTGATTTCCGCTGTGGAACGGGTTTGGTCGGCAGTGTCCTCATAGATGAAGGATTCTTCCAAATCTTTTTGCCAGGGGCAATCTTCCTGATGGGCAATGCCAACGCGGGAACTTCTTTCTGCATAGAGTTTTACGATATCGGCTGCGATCAGTTCAATCTGCTGGGCGGCTTTGCGTTTGGTGTTTTGCCATTTGGGCGAGCCGATGCGGCTGAGAGTGGGCGCGGCGCCTTCTTCCGCCACATATTTGCTGACCAATTTGAGCTGCCAGGTGGGCACGTAAACCTTGTCGCCACGGTCGTAACGCAGAACCAGACATTCGGTTTCCTGGGCATCGAGGCGGATGATTTCCATGCCTTCAAAGATGCCGATGCCATGATCCACATGCACAACGTAATCGCCGGGCTTGAGGCTGTCGTAATCGACAATTTCCTCTCCGGGGGAAAAGCGCGGCGCGTAGCGTTTGCGGCGGTAGCGATTGT
>JAAYKA010000038.1 GCA_012522635.1 Candidatus Cloacimonadota bacterium | reverse complement strand
CAACCGGGAAAAAGTCAAGAGAAAGATTCAACAAACCATAAAAGCTAACGTCAAAAAACATATTAAGGTGCAGTTATCATGCAAAATCATGTTTCAATTTCTTCATTTCCTGCAGCATAACGCGATGTGTTTCAATGAGTAAATCTTCCCAACGTCCGAAAGATTGATGAAAACATAGACTAATTTATTTGGTTCCAATATTTTTCAAATTCGCAGAAGTTGGCGCTCTCTTGCTTCACCCTTGGCTCTGGCCCGGGAGTAACTGCGGTTCTTCCCCTGAGTATCCCGATAAAGAATCGGGTTGTTCCCGGGGCATGGAGCAGTAACTCTTGAGCTGGACTCAAGAGCGAAGCAGGGGGGCGAAGGTGTTTAGCCTCGCGGGAGCTGTATTTTTGGCTTGCGTTCCAAGCCGGATAACTGCATATATATCATGAAGATTCCCCAAGTCTCTGAGTAAAAAAACTCTGGCAAAAAATCTTTATCTCTGTTTTTCTTGACGAAAAAGGGGCGGCTGTAGATTTTGGATTCTTGTCCGGTTCATGCCGCAAGGTGGGAACCGCGAATATGTTAAATATCGTTTTGAAAAGAGGATACAGAAATGCTAACGACCCGAGACGCGATCCAGAAACTGCTGGATAAAGAGCAGAAAGTCCTGCAGATGGGCGGCGCCAAAGCCGTGGAAAAACAAAAAAGCGGAGGAAAGCTGACAGCCCGCGAGCGGTTGGATTTGCTTTTCGATCCCGGCACCTTTCGGGAGCTGGATATGTTCGTGGAACACCGCTGCGACAATTTTGGCATGAAAAAGGTTGAAATTGCGTCTGATGGCGTGATAACCGGTCACGGTTTGGTGGACGGACGTCCCGTTTTCGCTTTTTCCCAGGATTTTACCTCCCGGGGTGGTTCTCTGGGCGAAATGCATGCCGCTAAAATCTGTAAAATCATGGACATGGCGCTGAAAAGCGGCGTTCCCTTGGTTGGGATTCAGGATAGCGGCGGCGCCCGCATCCAGGAAGGTGTGGATTCGCTCAAAGGTTATGGCGACATCTTTTTCCGCAATTCCCGCGCCAGCGGTGTGATTCCGCAAATCACCGCGATTATGGGCCCCTGCGCCGGTGGAGCTGTCTATTCCCCTGCCATGACAGACTTTGTGTTCATGGTGAAAAAGACCAGCTTCATGTTTATCACCGGTCCGGACGTAATCCGAGCCGTCACGGGTGAAGAAACCACCCAGGAAGAGCTTGGTGGAGCCATGACCCATAATTCCAAGAGCGGAAACGCCCATTTCGCCTGTGAAAATGATGAGGACGCCATCCAGCAAATCAAAGCCCTGCTTTCGTTTTTGCCGGGAAACAATATGGAAGACCCTCCCCGAGCCGAAAGCGCGGACGAACCCTGGCGCCTGTGTCCAAACCTGGATACCATCATTCCGGACAGCCCCAAAGAGAGCTACAGCATGCACGAGGTGATTCGCAGCGTTTTGGACGACGGACAATTCTTTGAACCGCATCTGTATTACGCTCAAAACATCATTGTGGGCTTTGGACGCCTGAACGGACGCGTTGTGGGTGTGGTGGCAAACCAGCCCAAGGTTTTGGCTGGCTGCCTCGATATCGATGCTTCGGACAAAGCCACGCGGTTCATTCGTTTCTGTGATGCCTTCAATATTCCGCTGCTCACTTTTGTGGATGTTCCGGGCTACCTTCCCGGCCGTGATCAAGAATGGAACGGAATCATCCGCCACGGAGCGAAGCTGCTTTGGTGCTATTCCGAAGCCACGGTTCCCAAATTGACAGTGGTGACCCGCAAGAATTATGGCGGCAGCTATATCGCCATGAGCAGCAGGCATTTGGGCGCGGACATGGTTTTTGCCTGGCCCAGCGCTGAAATCGCGGTTATGGGTGCCCAGGGTGCCGCCAACATCATCTTCCGCAAGGAAATACAGGCGGCTGAAGACCAAAACGCCAAACGCGCGGAACTGATTGCGAATTATGAGGAAGAATTCAACAATCCCTATGTGGCGGCATCACGCGGCTACATCGACGCGGTGATTCTGCCCTCCGAAACCCGCAAAAGGTTGATTGACGCCCTGGAAATTCTTTCCAGCAAAAGCGAAAGCCTGCCTCCCAAAAAACACGGAAACATTCCTTCCTAAAAGGACGCGCAGCAATGACAGACCGTAAAAAAGAACTTGCCGCCATCGCGGGTGTGATGGCGCTCATCAGTTCCGACGAAAGCCTGCCTTTCGTGCAGCGTCCGCTGGAAAACGCGCCCAGCGTTTGGCAACATTATGGACGCCAACAAACCATGCTCCATCGCGAGCTGGCCCAAAGAAGATTTATAAAAAGAAACAGATAACAAGGAGACACCATGCAAAAACATGGAATCTTGGAATATAGCCAAATGCGCTATGAACCGGACCGCCCCAAAGCGGCCAACCCTATAAAAATTCAAGACCTGTCCTTCCGGGACGGACACCAGTCCCTTTTCGCCACACGCGGTCGCACAGAAGATATGCTTCACGTGGCTGAAAAGATGGACCAGGTTGGGTTCTACTCCATGGAAGTGTGGGGCGGAGCCACTTTTGACGCCATGCACCGCTATTTGGGAGAAGACCCCTGGGAACGCATCCGCGTTTTGAAAAAATACATCAAAAAGACTCCTTTTTCGATGCTGCTGCGCGGACAAAACCTGGTGGGCTATCAAAATTATGCCGATGACGTGGTGGAAGCATTTGTGCAGCGCGCCTGTGACAACGGTATCGATATCTTCCGCGTTTTTGATGCTTTGAACGATTTTCGCAACTTCCAAACCGCGGTGAAAATCATCCAAAAGAACGGCAAACATTTCCAGGGCGCCATCTGCTACAGCCTGATGGAACAGCGCATGGGCGGAGAAATCTACAACATCGAATATTATACCAAAAAAGCCAAGCAATTGGAAGAAATGGGCGCGGATACCGTCTGCATCAAGGATATGGCGGGCTTGGTTTCCCCCTATGACGCCTTCGACCTGATCAAGGCGCTGAAAGAAACCGTGAAGGTGCCGGTGCATTTGCACACCCACTTTACCAGCGGTCAGGGCGATTTGGCGCTTTTCAAAGCCATCGAAGCCGGCGTGGACATCATCGACACCTGTGTCGGACCCTACGCTTACAGAACTTCCCACCCCGCGGTTGAGCCTTTCGTAATCTCTCTTTTGGGCACAAACCGCGACACCGGTTTCGACATCCGCCTGCTGAACCAAATCAGCAAGGAAATGGAAAAAGACATTCCCAAATACCTGCATTTTGCGGACAATACAAAATTTGGTATCATCGATACCGACGTTATCATCCATCAAACTCCGGGTGGCATGCTTTCCAACCTGGTGAACCAACTGCGCCAGATGGACGCGCTGGACCGCTTGGAAGATGTGTTCGAGGAAATTCCAAAAGTGCGCAAGGAACTGGGACAGATTCCCCTCGTTACGCCAACCAGCCAGATTGTTGGCATTCAGGCAGTTAACAACGCTCTCTTCGACAAGGAAGACGGCGAATATTCCCAGATTACCGAACAGGTAAAAGACCTCTGCTATGGACTTTACGGAAAAACCACCCTGCCCATCGACCCCAAAGTTCAAAAGAAGGCGCTCAAAGGCTACCACCGGGGTGAAAAACCGATTACAGACCGCCCCGGCGACGTGATTGAGCCCGCTTTGGAACAGGTCAAACAGGAAACTGAAGGCTTGGCGAAGGATTTGGATGACGCCCTCATCGTGGCGATTTACAATCTCACCGGCAAAAAGTTCCTCAAAATCAAATATGGCAAGGAAGCCATGCCCGAAGACATGAAGCCTGTCACGCTGGAACAAGTGAAGCGTGAGCAGGAACTTTGCCAGAAAGCCAAGGATGGCAAATTGATGGAAAAACCCGTCAAGGAAGCGGTTGCGAAACCTGAAGACCTGCGCCAGTTCGATGTTTTCGTGGACGACGAACATTTCCTGGTGGAAGTTTCCGAAAAAGGCGGAGTTCCCCGCGTGGTGCGCAGCGCCCCGATTGCTCCGTCCCCTGTGATAAATCCCGCTCCAGCACCAGTTCCGGCGGCAGCGCCCGCGAATCCGGCTCCCGCTGCGGCAACCGCGCCAGTTTCAGCCTCCAGCGCTGAAGGCACTCCGGTGCAGTCTCCCATGCCTGGAATGCTGATTAAATATGAAAAGAAAGTTGGCGACAAAGTCAGCGTTAAAGACACCGTTCTGGTTTTGGAAGCCATGAAGATGAACAACAACATCCCCAGCCCTGTGGATGGAACCGTGGTGGCGACTCCCTTCTCCAGCGGCGACAACGTTGGCAAGGGCGACACCCTCATGGTGATCAAGCCAAATTGATGCCTTCTGGGCAAAACTGGAGAAATTAAATGCAGATAAAAAGCACGATCATGGACAAAGCCCAGATGGGACGCAGTATCCATCGCATGGCGCATGAGATAATCGAGCAGAATCGCGGCGTGGAAAAAATCCGCCTGGTTGGCATCCGCAGCCGCGGCGTGCCTTTGGCGCAGAGGCTTTCAGACTATTTGCGCCTCATTGAGGGACAGGAAATCCCGGTGGGGATTTTGGACATAACCCTCTATCGCGACGATCTTTCCACCATCTCACATCAGCCCGTAATCCGTGGATCGGAACTGGGTTTTGAGATTGAAGACGCGGTGATTGTGTTGGTGGATGATGTGTTATACACAGGCCGCACCGTGCGCGCCGCCATCGACGCGCTGCTGGATTTTGGCCGCCCCAAACAAATCCAACTGGCCGTGCTCATCGACCGCGGACACCGTGAACTTCCCATCAAAGCGGATTATGTGGGCAAAAATGTGCCCACCTCGCACGAAGAAATCATCAAGGTAGAGTTCGACGAAACCGACGGAGCCGATTTTGTCCGCATCCTTGTTCAATAAATATCAGGCGCGCTGGAAAAGCAGCGGCAGCCTGCTCTGCGTGGGATTGGATTCAGACGTCACCCAGCTACCTGACTGCGTGAGGGATGAAGCCAATCCCATCTGGGAGTTCAACCGCCGCATCATTGATGCCACCGAAGCCAGCGCCTGCGCCTATAAACCCAATCTGGCATTCTATTTAAGCGATGGACAGCGCGGCTTGGAGGCTTTGCAAAGAACGGTGGAATATATCCCCGCGGAAATTCCCGTGATTTTGGATTGCAAAGTTGGCGATATCGGCAACACGATGGAGCAATATGCCATCGCTTTTTTCGACCATCTGCGTGTGGACGCGATTACTCTGAACCCCTTGATGGGCGCGGATGTGATGCGGTCAATTCTGAATAGAAGCGGAGCCTTCGCTTTCGCGTTGGCGCTCACTTCAAACGCTTCCGCGCGGGATTTTTTCCTGGACGGCGGCATGGCTGAAAAAGTCTCGGCTTGGATTGGTCAATTTCCGGAGGACAAGATTGGCGCTGTGGTTGGGGCCACGCAAAGCCAGGATTTGAAACGAATGCGGGAATTGCTGCCCGGGCGTATTTTCCTCATTCCCGGCATCGGCGCTCAAGGTGGCGATTTGGATTCGGTTCTGCGCCATGCCGCGGAATCAAATGAAAGACCCAATATCTTAATCAATTCCTCACGTGGCATCATCTTCCGCGAAAAAACTCCGCAATTTGCCCTGGCGGCGGGACACGCAGCCAGGGAATTGAACGAACTGATTATAGTTTAAGCCAGCCATCCCTTTTTTTGTCCGGATAAATCTGCGGCTTCCAGCTTCCTGACAAAGACAACAAAAAAGAGACCCCATCTTCACCTATAATCTGAACGAGTCTGTTGATTTTCATGTAGCAAAGCCCTAAACCTATGTGTCGCTTAACTTTGCTTTTGAAACATAAGGGAGACATAAGGCGGCTACCAAGCAAGAGGAAAATTGGTTTAATAAATCGGATTGGGATAAATCCATGGCATTCTGAGGGTTAAGCACATTTTACCGTGGAGTTTAGCTCCGATTTTTTCCCAGAAACAAAGAAGGGCGACGCCGTTGAAGCGCCGCCCTGCGTTTTATGGGTTTTATCTGGAGTTTTAGGATTGCAGGAAAGGATATTTGTAGTTCGTGGGGGGCACGAAGTTTTCCTTGATGGAGCGGGCGGAGGTCCAGCGCATGAGGTTCTGGGCGCTTCCGGCCTTGTCGTTGGTTCCAGAAACTCTGGCACCGCCAAAGGGCTGCTGTCCAACCACGGCTCCGGTGGGTTTGTCGTTGATATAGAAGTTTCCAGCGGCGTGTCTGAGAGCGTTGCAAGCCTTGACGGTTGCTTCGCGATCGCGTGAGAAAACGGCACCGGTGAGTCCGTAGGGGGAAGTGTTGTCGCAGAGTTCGAGGGTTTTCTCAAAATCGCTGTCTTTATAGACATAAACGGTGAGCACGGGGCCGAAGATTTCTTCCTGCATGCTCTTGTAGCGCGGGTCTTCAGCTTTGATGATGGTGGGTTCGATGAAGAATCCCTTGGAATCATCATAGCCACCACCGGCAACGATGGAAGCGTCGCTGGCGGCTTTCGCGTGTTCGATGTAGGATTTGATGTTGTTGAAGCTATGCTGGTCGATGACGGCGTTCACATAGTTTCCAAAATCCAGTACGTCGCCCTGTTTGATGTCTGCCAGCATGGCTTTCATCTGTTCCAACCATTCGCCATAGAGGGATTCCGGAACGTAAATACGGCTGGCGGCGCTGCATTTTTGGCCTTGGAATTCATAGGCTCCACGGAAAGCAGCCACGGCGAGCGCGGTGACGTCTGCGGAGGGATGAGCAAAGATGAAGTCTTTTCCACCGGTTTCACCCACGATTCTGGGATAGGCTTTGTAGTTTTCCAGGTTCTGGGCGGTGTATTTCCAAATGTGGTTGAAAACTCCGGTGCTACCGGTGAAATGGATGCCAGCGAGGTGTGGGGAATCCATCACCATGTCACCCATCACGGCGCCTTGGCCGGGGATGAAGTTGATCACGCCATCGGGCAGTCCAGCTTCCATCAGCACTTTCATGATGAAATATCCGCTATAGACAGCGGTTCCGGCGGGTTTCCAAACCACAGTGTTGCCCATCAGGGCTGGTGAGGTGGGCAGGTTGCCCGCGATGGAGGTGAAGTTGAAGGGCGTGATGGCAAAGACGAAGCCTTCCAGCGCGCGGTATTGGGAGCTGTTCCACTCTCCCTGCGGGGAAACTGGGGGCTGCTGTTCATAGATTTGCTGGGCAAAATAGGGATTGAATCTCCAAAAATCTATCAGTTCGCAGGCGGAGTCAATCTCGGCCTGGTGGGCGCTTTTACTCTGGCCAAGCATGGTGACAGCATTTATCACCGGACGATATTTTGTGGCCAGCAATTCGGCGGCTTTCAAGAAGATGGCAGCCCTGTCGTAGAAAGGCATTTCTTCCCACATCCGGCGTGCTTTCATGGCAGCGTCGATGGCCTGGGCTATTTCTGGTTTGCCAACTTTGTGGAAGGTGCACAAAACGTGCTGATGGTCGTGGGGGCAGACGTTGGTGCCGGTGTTTCCGGTGAAGATCTCTTTTCCACCGATGATGGCGGGAATTTCGACCTGCTGCCCGTGCATCTCTTTCAGCTTCTTTTGCAAAAGCTCTCTTTCCGGGGAACCGGGCGCGTAGGGCAGTACCGGTTCATTTCTGGGTACTGGAACATTGAAAAACATACTGTTTCCTTATGAATTTTCTAAAGAAAAGCCGCGACGCGCAAAACCCCGGGCCAAAGTTCCCCAAATGCGCGCGCCACTTTCCAAATTGTGGAAGACATACCTATTTCTGATATGCCTTGGGCAGGATACCCCACTTTTTGAGATTAGGATACTCTGCAGTAAAAACACTTTTTAAAACCGACAGATTTTCGTCAAGAGAGATATTTTGAAATCATGGCAAGCTTGATGGCGCCTGAGCGCGGGCTTTTTTGGAAGTATTCACAAGGTGATTTACGGTAGCAAAGGATTTGTTATTTTCCCCAAAAAGACGTGGTTTTAGGCTGGGAGCTGTTCTTTTTTGGGTTCACGTGGCAAGAAAAAACGCATTATCTATTGACAAAAGTGAACACTTACAATTTTGTGTAAGTTAAACTCGTTTTGGCGCGGCAGGTTATCTGTCCGGTGCCTAAATCCCATATTTTTCAAGGACACAATGTGAAACAAGAAAACATTCGCAACTTTTGCATAATAGCCCACATCGATCATGGTAAATCCACCCTGGCAGACCGTTTTTTGGAAAGCACAAACGTGGTGGGGAAAGTGGATGTGGCGCAGGTTTTGGATACCATGGAATTGGAGCGTGAAAAAGGAATCACGATTAAAAGTCACGCCGTGCGCATGACTCACAACTACAAAGGTCAGGAATATGTTCTGAATTTAATCGACACTCCCGGGCACGTGGATTTTTCCTATGAGGTTTCCCGGGCGCTGGCGTCCTGCGAAGGAGCCATCCTGTTGGTGGATTCGTCCCAGGGCGTGGAAGCCCAAACCATGAGCAATCTTTATTTGGCGTTGGACAACGATCTGGAAATCCTGCCTGTTTTGAATAAAATTGATCTGCCCAAGGCGGATATCGAAGGTTCGGGACATGAACTTTGCGAGATTTTGGGCTGTTTGCCGGAAGATATTTTGCGGGTGAGCGCCAAGGCTGGAATCGGCATCACAGAACTGTTGGATGCTGTCTGCGAAAGGCTGCCAGCTCCAACAGGAGACCGCAATGCCGCGCCCAAGGCACTCATATTTGATTCGTATTTTAATATGTATCGCGGCGTGGTGGTTTTGGTGCGGCTTTTTGAGGGAACCCTGAACAAAGGTGACCGCATCAAGCTTTTTGCCACGGAGCGTGAATATGAAATTGAGGAAATCGGGCATCTGGGGCTGAAATTCACCCCCAGGGAAAGCCTTGCCGCGGGTGAGACCGGATATATTATCGCGAATATCAAGGAAGTGGCGGATGCCCGGGTGGGCGATACTGTCACTCTCGCCAAAGGTGGATGTGAAGAGGCTTTGCCGGGTTTTATGGAGCCGAAGCCCATGGTCTATTCCGGCATTTTTCCCATCAATGGTGAAGACTATGAAAACTTGGTGGAATCGATTGCCAAACTGAAGCTCAACGATGCTTCCCTCACCTATGAAAAAGAAAATTCCGCCGCTCTGGGATATGGCTTCCGTTGTGGTTTTTTGGGGATGTTGCACCTGGAGATTGTGAAAGAGCGAATGTTTCGTGAATACAATATTCCCATCATTGCCACCACGCCCAGCGTGCGTTTTCTCATCACACTGAACAATGGCGAGGAAGTCCAAGTTAATAACCCGATTGATTTTCCCGATCCAGCCCACATCGAAAGCATCCTCGAACCTTTTATGGAGACGGAAATAATCGTGCCCACGGACTATATTGGCAACATTATGAAGCTGGCCCAGGAACGCCGCGGGATTCAAAAAAACATCCAGTATATCGATGAAAAACGTGTGGCGTTGCATTATGACATGCCGCTCATCGAGATTATTTTCGATTTTTATGACAAACTGAAAACCGTGAGCCGTGGTTATGCCTCGCTGGATTATGCTTTCAAGGATTACAGGCTCTCACATGTGGTGAAGGTGGACATTCTGATTAATGGGGAAAGGGTTGACGCGATGAGCTTTATCTGCCATCGGGACAAGGCTCATAACTGGGGAAAAAGCGTGACGGAAACCCTGCGCGATGTGATTCCGAGACACCTTTTCAAGATTGCTCTGCAAGCCTCGATTGGCGGAACCATCATTGCCCGCAGCACTATCAACGCCATGCGAAAGGATGTTTTGGCAAAGTGTTACGGTGGTGACGTCTCCCGAAAACGCAAGCTTTTGGAAAAACAGAAGGAAGGCAAGAAAAAGATGAAGGAAATCGGCTCTGTGACCGTGCCCCAGGAAGCTTTCCTGGCTGTTTTGAAAGCAGAAAGGGAGTAAAACCTTGAAACGCCGGCTGTTGGCTCTGTCCTTTTGGCTGGCGCTCTGCCTCGGCTTTGGGCTCAGCGTCCAAAAAATCAGCTTTGAGACCGATTTTGAAGTGGACAAGACGCTGTTGCTGGAGGCGTCCGGGCTGAAGACGGGTTTTGAATATGAACCCGCGGATGTGAATGCCGCCATCGAAGCCTTGCGAGGCTGGCTGCAAAATAGCGGCCATCCTTTTGTGAAGATTTACAATCCTGAACTGATTCCAATTTCGGGTGATGAAATGGAGCTGCTTTTCCGGTTGGAGGAGCGTGTTTCCCCTCAGCATTGTCAAATCAAATTCCGTGGTTTGCGCTATTTTTCCGAAGCGAAACTGCGTGAAATCTTGTTGCTTGGAAAAAATGAAGAACTGCCATTGGCAAAAATCCCTGAACTTATGGAGCGGATTTTGGACGAATACCAGCGCCGAGGCTATCTTTTTGCCAGCGTCCAGCTTGATTCTCTAACGCTGGAAGATGGTTTCACCGCCCAGCTTGCCATCAACGAAGGAAAGCAGCTAAAACCTGAACAATACTACTTTCAAGGCAACAAACATACCCGGGATAAAACCTTGGTGAAGCTGGCCGGATTTTCTGCGGATAAAGTTTTGACTCCCCAAGCCATCCAAAACGCCGAAAACAACATTCTAAGTAAAAGCTATATCGAGAGTTGCCAAATTGAGCCGGTGGATCCAAGCAGCGTGCTCATCAAAGTGACGGAAGGCAAAATGACCTCTCTGGAAGGGGTTTTGGGTTTTACCCGGGTGAAGGACAAAAACGAACTGACCGGGCATCTGAACCTCAGTTTTTTGAACCTCTGGGGCAGCGACCGTGCTTTGGCTCTAAACTGGCGCAAGCTTCCGAGTTCCAGCCTGTTGGAGCTGGCATACCACGAATCTGGGCCGAATAGTTTTCCTCTGGCGGCAGACATCAGCCTTTCCAGGGATGAAGAGACTGAAAGCTGGATCAGATCAACGGTTGGCACAGATATCTATTCATATTGGTCTGTGCATCGCTATGGGCTGGAACTATCCTACGAAAATGTGAATGAATATCTGCCGTCGGAAAAGGACAGCCTGATTGTGCGGCGTTCTTCAGCAAGTAGCATTGGTGCCTTCTGGCGCATGGACAGCCGGGATCGTATCTTTAACCCCAACAAAGGGATGGAGACAGATCTCACCTACTGTTTGTGGCAGAAGGGCGAACGGGGTTGGAGCAATGCCCTGGAGGCGAATCACGTGCAACATATCGGCATTACGCCTCGCTGGACCTGTTCCCTGGGCTTACATTTGCGCAGTCTGTCGGATTCCACGGCTCTGGATCACGAACTTTACCGCATGGGTGGATTCAACTCTTTGCGCGGATACCGTGAAGACGAATTCAGCGGCTGGCGCTTGGGTTGGGGCGCGCTGGAACTGCGATGGCTCATCAATCCGCAGGCCAGAATTTACCTCTTCTATGACCACGGTCTTCTGGTTTCGGGGCAGGAAAAACTGAGATCAAATCTTTTCGCCCCCGGAATCGGCATAAAAATGCGTACCCGGCTGGGAATATTGAGTGTGGAATACGCTTTGGGATATCGTGAAAATGGTTTTTCGGATTTTGGAAGCGGGATGATTCACGCGGGTTTGGACGCTCTTTTTTAAAAAAAGCTTGCCAAGAATTGCGGTTTCTGTATCGTGTCATTATTATGTTTACGCATAGACGTGAATAAGGACTGTGTGAGAGGTTGCTAAAAGCTTTGCGGCACTTTGGCCCTCTCTGCAAAAAAGGCCCGGTATGGCCAAAAACTGCCGCCAAAACAAAAAAACAAAGAAACAAAAATACGATTTCACTAAATGGAGGAATCAAAATGAAAAAACTTACCATTATTGCCCTGCTCGCTATGATGCTCATCGGCATGCTTGCCTTCACCGGCTGCAAAGCTGAAGAAGTGGAAGAAACTGAAGAACAAGTTGAAGAAGTTGTGGAAGAAGTTGAAGAACAAGCTGAAGAAGTTCTTGAAGAAGGCGAAGTAAAAACAGAAGAAGAAGCCCCAAGCCCCAAATAAATTTCCCTCTACTAATTCAATTTAGTAGCGCAGTCCTTAAAAAACGGGTATCCACATGGATGCCCGTTTTTTGTATGCCGATATTTTATTCTTGTCCACGAGCCCAAGCCCAGATATAATGTAAATATGAGGAAGACAACAATGAAAAGAACAAACATTTTATTAGCCATTTTGCTGATTCTGCTTCTATCGCTTTCAGCATGCAAGGGCAAAGGTCCGGACACGGATGGCAATCAAACTGAACAAAGCTCCAGCAGTGGTTCCGGAATTCCCGCTTCGGACACCGAACACAGCAGCTCTGAAACCCAGGAAGTAAATAACTCAGAATCAATGAAATAAGTCCTCCAGTCCTGCTTGGAAAGATAGTGGAAAACCGTTTCGGAGATGCCTGAAGTCGGCGGCAGGGGAAAAGACACAAATCTAAAAAATCTGGAAAGCGAAAAGCGCATCGGCTGAACGTCCTTTGCGGAGATGTAAAAAAACCTTGACGGCAAAACCTGTTTTGCGGATTATGATTTGCTAAAGAAAAAGCTCTTGAATTCAAGACCATCAAGGATATGAATGATGTATAAAAAACTATTGACTCTTGCTCTTCTGGCTTGGAGCGGCTTGTTTTTCGCGCTCAGCCTGGAGCTTGATATCGATCCCGCTGCTTTTGGCAGAAACTTCCGCGGCACGGAAGCTGCTCCCATCTTGGAACCTGGTGTTCCAGCGCTAAACTATTTGCCCGTGCGTGTTTTAATTCCCTTTGGCCACAGAGTGGAAAACCTGAATGTAATCCTTGCTCCGGCTGAGGTTCAGAGGGAAAACCTGGAGTTGGACTATGTCCGTGCCCAGCAAAAGATTTCGCAGCCCCAGGAGGATCAAACCCAGCCTGACCCGCTGATCTGGAACTCTGACGAGGCTTGGCCCCGTGAGGATTTCCGCTTTTTTGGAATCCAATCCATGCGCGGCTTTCAAATCGCAGTGATAAACATCTATCCTTGGAAATATGAACCTGGCACAAAGCGGATTCTGGCTTCAAGCAGCGCGCGTATCGTGTTGGACACCGTTTTTGATGAAAACGTGGCAACCGGTTCCGCCAATTTTTACAGTCCTGCGCGTGGAAGTGAAGACCTGTATGGGTTTGTGATAAACCCAGACTTGGCTCAGAGCTATCAAACTGCCTCCGCGTATAGGAATCACAGCCCCAAAAGCCGGCTCATCGACCTGAGTAACCCCAAAAAGATGATTGTGATCACGGACGAGACCAGCGCACCGCTGTTTCAAAACTATATGCAGTGGCGTGATTCTCAGAGTATCAGCACCGCATTGTTTTACACATCAGATATTTACGATGGTTATGATGGGGTCGATAATGCCGAAAAAGTGCGCAATTTCATCGTTGACGTCTATCAAACTTGGGCGGATTCGGACAGCCCTCTCGAATATGTGATTCTGGGCGGCGACGACGAGATTGTTCCCGAAAGAGGCTGCTATGGCAAGGTTTACGATACGGTGGATATGCGTATGCCCACCGACCTGTATTTTGGCAACTTGGATGGAGACTGGAACGCGAATGGAAACAACATTTGGGGTGAACCGGAAGATGATGTTGATATGCTGCCGGAAGTGCACGTCGGGCGTTTTCCAGCGGAAACAGCGCGTGAATTCAACAATATGTTCCGCAAAACCGAGTATTATGTGACCAACAACACTTTCAGCAACAATATCTCCATCATGTTCGGAGAGAACCTGAATAATCATCCAGTAACCTGGGGCGGCGACTATAAAGACGACGTTGCCACCCATATTCCGGACACATATTTTATGCGTACCATGTATCAGCGCGACGGAACTTACAGCGATCAGGGAGTTTGGGACACCATAAACCAGGGCGCGAACGTGATGAATCACATGGGTCATGCCAACGAAACCTACCTGATGGGTCAGGGCAACGGAAGCATCGAACGCCTTGAAAACACGGAATATGGCTTTCTTTACACCCAGGGTTGCTATCCCGCCGCTTTCGATCAGCGGACCAGCGGCGACGGCGAATGCATTGGTGAACACTTGGTCACCACCGAGGGCGGACTTTTTGCCTTTATCGGCAACACACGCTACGGCTGGTATATGCCGGGCAGCATTGATGGTCCCTCCCAGTTTTATGACCGCGAATTTTTTATCGGACTTTATGAAACTTCAAACACCACCCTGGGAAAGGCTTTGAGCTATTCCCGCGTGCAAAATCTGAACCACGCTCTCAGCAGCGATGTGATGCGCTGGTGCTACTATGAGGTGGTGCTTTTTGGGGATCCTTCCGTGGAATTGAAACATCCGGATCCCAGCCTGCCGTTGCTGAGCCTGGAAAGCTATATGTTTTCTGATGTTGAGGGCGACGATGATGGCAGCATAAACCCTGGTGAAATCATACGTTTATATCCCCGAATCCGAAATTTTGAAGGCTGGGGTGCCGCGCACAACGTGACGGTGACATTGGATGAGCTGCCCCAAGGCGTGCAACTTTTGGACGATAGTCTGCAGATTCCGCTGATTCAACCTGGAGAGACCAGTTCCGAAAACGATTATTTGCGTCTCCAGCTTTTGCCCACCGCGTCCTACGGCATCACTTATCTGAAATTGAAGCTGGAATCCTTTCAGCCTGATACTGGATTAAGCACCGGAGTGCGCAGCTATGAACTGAGTTTGGACATCACGATGGTGGACAGTAATTTCCCTTGGGATTGCCAAATTCAAACAAAATCCTCACCCATCGTTTATGATTTTGATGGTGATGGCAGTCCGGATATCATGTATTTGGACGTTCAGGGTCGAGCCTATTATATCAACGACTCGGCGGAAGAACTCTGGGATTGGTATGCTCCACCGAGGCAGGATGTTATGCGCAGCGCCGCGATGGGCGATCTGGTCGGTGACGAGGCACTTGAGATTGTCTATGCCAGCCGCACAGGCAGGGTTCACGCAGCCACGCTGGATGGCAGTTTGGTGTTTAATTATGAAACCGGCAGTCAGGTGCTTTTCAGCCCGGTGATTGCTCCCATCGATCACAGCGGAGAAAACAAGGTTATTGTGGGTACCCTGGATGGGCATTTGCACGCGATAAATCCCAATGGCACCGCGGTTCCGGGATTCCCCATCGAGCTGGGCTCATCCCTTTATTCCGAACTTGCCGCAGCGGATATTGACGGCGACGGCATCATGGAAATAATTGCCGGCACCCAACACGGTTTGCTTCATGTTGTTGATGGTCAGGGCAATCCAAAGCCAGGTTTTCCGATTAATGTGAGCGGCAATATCAGCGGAGCGCCCACAATTTTGGACAACGGCCGCATCGCTTTGGGGACGAACAATCGGTTTAAGCTGATTTCACCCACTGCAGAAATTCTGGTGGAAAAACCCATCCAGGCAGCCATGGCTTCCAGCCCCGTTTTGGCAGACCTGAACTCTGATGGCGCCCTGGATATCATCTTTATAACCATCAACGGCTGGCTCTACGCTGTGGATCAAAATGGCGAAGACTTGAGTGGCTTCCCAGTTCATGTTGGCGGCGTTTTCAACGTCCCACCGCTAATCGCGGACCTGGACGACGATCCCCAATTCGAGATTCTGGTTTCGAACCACATAAATTCCGTGTTCATCTACAACCACGATGGCAGCCTCCATGACGGATATCCTTTTGTGACATCATTTAACGGCTGCACTCCAGGCACCATCTGCGATCTGAACGGAAACGGAAAGCTGGACTTGGTGAGCGGATATTCCACCGGAGTATTGGTTCTAAATCTGCGCGTAGCCGACAGCGGAAACCATCCTTGGCCCGTGTATCGTGGAGCCTTGAACCGCCAGGGCAGTCATGCGGCAGCGCCAGTTACCCCTGTTTCCGATCCCGAGCTGCCCGGTTTGGTGGATAATCTGGCTCAAAACTATCCCAACCCTTTCAATCCCACCACCAGCATTGCATTCCAAAACGCGAAAGCGGGCGATGTTACACTCGCCATCTACAACCTCAAAGGTCAGTTGGTCAAGGTTTTACACAGCGGACAGCTTGCCGCGGGAAATCACAAAGTCGTTTGGGATGGCAAGGATGAGATTGGCCGCGCCGCAGCCAGCGGATTGTATTTCTACCGCTTGCAAACATCGGATTCATCCATCACCCGGCGCATGCTGCTTTTGAAATGAAAAAGGGCTTGACTTTAATGCAGCCATAATTTAAGATACAACAAAAAAATAAACTCCAAGGAGAATCCCATGCCTAAAGTATTGATCGCCACCGAAAAACCTTTTGCCGCCCCCGCGGTGGAAAAAATCAAGGCCGTATTTGAGGCCGCCGGATATGAGCAGGTTTGGCTGGAAAGCTACACCGACCCCGCGGATCTGCACGCAGCCGTGGCGGATGTTGACGCCATGATTATCCGTAGCGACAAGATTGACGAAGCGGTTTTCAACGCCGCCAAGAATCTCAAAATCGTGGTTCGCGCCGGAGCGGGATATGACAACATTGACCTCGCCGCCGCCACTGCCCACAACGTTGTGGCCATGAACACCCCCGGGCAAAATTCAAACGCCGTGGCTGAACTGGCTCTGGCAATGATGATTTATATGGCTCGTGGAAAATTCAACGGCAAAAGCGGCAGCGAACTTGCCGGAAAAAAACTGGTTCTCTACGGCTTTGGCTACATCCCACGTTTCCTCACCAAGATGGCGCAAGGCATTGGAATGGAAGTGTTTGCCTACGATCCCTACCTCAGCGACGCCACCATCACCAAAGAAGGGGTGACCCCGCTTCACAAGGTTGAGGACATCTTCAGCACGGGGGACTACATTTCCCTGCATATCCCCGCCACCGCCGAAACCAAAAAATCCATCAATTGGAACCTGCTTTCCCTGGTGAAAGACAACTGCATCCTGGTAAACACCGCCCGCAAGGAAGTCATTGATGAAGACGCCCTGCTGAAAGCCTTCGAAGAAAAGAAGAAATTCCGCTATGTGTGCGACGTGGCGCCGGATTGCTCTGACAAACTGGCAGAACTCTATCCCGAGCGCAGCTATTGGACACCCAAAAAGATGGGCGCTCAAACCGGTGAAGCGAACGTCAATGCCGGAGTTGCCTCCGCCAAACAGATTATCGGATTCCTGGAAAAAGGCGACACCACCTTCAAGGTAAACTGACCCGGATTTCAGGCGGCTTACCGCCACCAAAAATGATAGATACCCCGGTTTTACGCCGGGGTTTTTTGTGTTTGGTCAGACTATTTGCCGGTTGTAACCGTAAAAAAGTCGGACTATTTGCTGGAGGCTACCGTAAAAAAGTCTAAAATCCTTCCCAACTCTGTAGAAAACATGATTACTCTGTTCTGTTTGGATCGTTGGCAAAATTCAATGCGAACTCCCCCTGTGGCATATCCCGCGTCCATGAAAAAAGCCCCGGACATTTCCAGGGCTTTTTGTAAGCTGTTGTAGGTGTTTGAGGCTTATTCCGCTGCCGCGACGGGCATCACGGAAACATATTTCCTGCGGGTACGTCCGCGGGTTTCAAATTTCACATGGCCATCCACCAGGCTGAACAGGGTGAAATCCCTGCCCATGCCGACGTTTTCGCCGGCGTGGAACTTGGTGCCTTTCTGGCGCACAATGATATTGCCAGCCAGAACGTACTCGCTGCCATATTTTTTTACACCACGATATTTGGGCTTGCTATCCCGTCCGTTGCGGCTGCTGCCGCCACCTTTTTTATGTGCCATTATTCACCTCCTCAAATCCGGATTCCGGTGACTTTGATGTTGGTATATTGTTCACGGTATCCTTTTTTAACGCGGTAACCTTTTCTGCGTTTGGCGTGGTAGATTATTTTCTTTTTGCCTTTACCGTGACCGATAACTTCGGCAAGAATGGCTGCGCCTTCTACGACGGGCTGGCCAACCAGAATCTCGTCGTCTTTGCGAACGAGAAGCACCCGGTCAAATTCCAGGGACTGGCCCGGTTCCGCCGTATTCAGCAGGGGAACGCGCAGAATCGCGTTTTCTTCAGCCCTGAACTGAAATCCTTTGATATCTACGATGGCGTACATCTTGACTCCTTGTATTTTTGCATGAAAAGGCACATTTATTTGAGACGGCTCATTCGTCAAGTGGAAAATTGTAAACTGTCTTTTTCTTTTGAGCTTCAACCCCAAAAATCGGGATGAAAAAAATGTCCGTATATATAGAACGAGTCTGCCGAATTAGAGTCAATTAAGCCCTAAACCTATGTGTCGCTTATGGTTGCCTTATAAAACATAAGGGAGACATAAGGCGGCAAGCAAGAAGGAGCCAAAATTAGGCAATGATGGAATGTGGGAGAATCCTTTATACACCGGGTTTTGAGCACGAAGTCGGACAAAGTTGGAAATTGTTGGCAAAAGAAAAAAGCTTGACCAAAAAACGCTGTTTACAATACTTGTGAAAAGATAAACAAACAAAAAGGCATCGATATGGAACTGACAGCAGGCACGAAGCTTGGGATTTTCACGATTGTAAAACAGATTGGAGCCGGCGGCATGAGCGAGGTGTATCTCGTGAAAGACAATCTTGGGAGACCTTTCGCGCTCAAAACCATGTCCAGAAGGCTTTCCTTTGACCCGTCCTTTCGCCAGCGTTTTGAGCAGGAAGCCAAGATTATGGCCACGCTCAATCATCCCAATATCGTGCAAATGCACAGCTATTTTGAAGCGGAGGGGCGTTTTTGTCTGGCAATGGAATATGTTGAAGGTGGCAGCCTCAAAGACCTGAGCAGGAAAATTGGCCCCATTCCAGAAAAAAGAGCGCTGAATATCTTGAAACAAATCGCGGAAGCGCTTTCCTACGCTCATGGCAAGGGTATCATCCATCGCGACATAAAACCTTCCAACATCCTGCTGGACGCAGACGACAACGTGAAAGTTATGGATTTTGGCAT
>JAAYKA010000037.1 GCA_012522635.1 Candidatus Cloacimonadota bacterium | reverse complement strand
TGGTATGGTTATTATTATGATGGTGGATGGGACACATATACTGTGACCAAATACCGGGATACTGTTGTTTTAACTGACCTGGAACAATTTCGTCTTATCGACACCAAAGCCTCTTTCGAGAAGAACTTGGAAGAGAAAAAAGTGAATGATATTAATCCTTATTTATACGATTTTGATGACGACATAGATGAATATTATTGGGATGATGAGTATTACGATTATGAAGACTGTGGCTGTTGATATTGCCCTTGGCTCGGGCTGGATTGCATAATCGTAGCCAAGCTTGGCTTTACGCGCTTGGAGATTGAACAGTTTAAGATAGTTGAATGGCCGGATGGATGTCCGGCCTTTTTTGATTCTATTCCTGAGACATGGTGCGGATCATATAAGCCATTATTTTTGAATAGCTTTTCAGCCGCCGATAATAGTCCTCCGAGCCTGAATGACCTTCATCCCAGCCCATCAGATAGATCACCGGGTTTTCGCCAAGATTGTTGTCGCGCAGCTTTTGCACCCATTTCAGGGATTCCCAGTAACCCACCCGGATATCGTTCCAGGCTGTTGTAACCAGCACAGAGGGATAGATTTGCGGGCTCACGTTGTCGTATGGAGAGTAGGACAGCATATAGGAAAAATGTTCCGGGTTGGAGGGGTCACCCCATTCTTCATATTCCTGCAGGGTGAGCGGCAGTTCGGGATCCAGCATGGTGTTTATCAAATCCACAAAAGGCACATCCGCGATGGCGAGGCGCATTTTGTGGGGCGCGTGGTTCAAAACCGCGCCGATTAAAAGTCCGCCGGCACTGCCACCTTCAATGATGAGCTTGGAAGGCTCCGTCATCTTGGTTTGAATCAGATAGTCGATACATGCTTCGAAATCTGAAAATGTGTTCTTTTTGGAAAGCAGGCGCCCCTGATCATACCAATCGCGACCAAATTCGCCTCCTCCGCGGATGTGGGCTGTGGCGCAGATGAAGCCTCGGTCCAAAAGGGGAAACAGAAGATTGGAAAAGTAGGGATCCTCGCAGGAACCGTAGGCACCATAGCCTTGAAGCCAGACGGGATGGGTGTTTTGGGGATCGAGGTCTTTCTTTTTCAGCAGACGCAGCGGGATTTGGGTTCCATCCTCCGCCGCGACCCAATGCAATTCGCTTTGGTAGTCGCCAAGGTTCCTTTGTTTTGCGGCATCGCTTTGATACACAATTTGTTCCGTACCGTTTTTCAGATCGTGGCTGATGATGGTGTAGGGCTGGAGTTCGTGTTCCAGACTGTAAAATATTTGAGGTGAGGAGCTGTCATAATTGTACCAAAAATCAATGTCGGCGGGAATGTCTGAAGATATGGTTCGGATGTGGCCGCCACCATTGATGTCATAAAGCTCGATGCTTTTAAAACCAGCGTTGCGGCTGGTTATCGCAATCACGGAATCCATCAAAAGCATGGAATCCATGGGTCTTCCGCTTTCACCGGGGACGATTTCCTCCCAGTTTTCTGGTTCGGGCGCGTTGGCTTGGAAGCGGTAGATACCGTGATCCGGATTGAATTTATCTGTCATCACATAGAAGGCTCCGCCATGGTGGTCAGGCCAGGCCTGGCAATCGCCCCAAGTGCTTGAAATATATAGCAGTTCGGGATTCCCTGCCCCCGCGTCCAAACACCAAACCCGGTTATCTTTTGCGGAACTGGAATTCAAAAAAAACAGCTCACGGTCTGTGGATGTCCAAATCCCCACATTGCGGGCGGGGTCTTCCTCTTTATAAATGCTTTGGATAACGCCGCTTTCCAAATTGTAAATCCAAGCTTCGTCACATTGGAAGCGGGCGTTGTTTGTAGTGAGAAGCAGTCTTTTTCCATCCCGAAACCAAAGGGCTTGGTTCAACTGGCTGATTCCGCTGTCCACAGTTTTTGCCCGGGACAGGTCGCGCAACATCAATTTGTAGTTTTCATCGCCATCATAGTCCACGCTGTAGGCAAGCTTTTCGCCATCTGGACTCACGCGCAAAAGCCCCAGAGAAAAGAACTTTTTGCCTCTGGCAAGTTTTTGCTCGTCCAAAAGCAGCTCTTCCTTGGCGCCAGGTTCGTCTTTGACGCGATAGTGGCTGTCGTAGGGTTTGCCCTTGAAAGACTTTGAAAAATAATAATATCCGTCTTTTAGATATGGGTGGCTGATTCTTTGGCGCGGTTCAAAGCGGATGAATTCGCGGTAGAGTTCGCGCGCCAGCTTGGTTGAGCCTTGCATCTGGGTTTTGGCATATTTTTCCTCGGCTTTCAGAACTTTGAAAAGTTCCGGGGCTTCCCGATTTGCCAGCCAAGCCCAGTCATCTGTCAGAATTTGGCCATGCGCCTCGGTTTGGACCTGCTGTCTTGGCGCCAGAGGTTCCGCTTTCGCGGCGAGAGAAAAAAACTGCCCCAAAATCAGGAGCAGAAAGATAAAGAAAAGGTTGCGTGATTTGTTCATAGCTCAAACACTCAGTAGTGGCGTGTGTTCATGTTGGCCCGCAACGAGAAGGAGAGCTTCGCTGCGGATTGAATCCAGATAGTCTCGCATGGTTTTAAAAGCGAGCTGGGGGTTGTTGTTTTCTTCGCTGAGATGCGCCAAAACAATGTTTTTCAAGCCTTGGTGCATCACCTGACTCACCACGCCCACAGCCTCTTCGTTTGAGAGGTGGCCGTTATTGCTTCTGATTCTTTGTTTTAGCGGCCATTCATAGCGCCCTTCCATCAGCATGGTCACGTCGTGGTTGCTTTCCAAAATCAGGGTGCTGCAATATTTAAGCCTGTTCACCGCCAAGTGGGATGGAAAACCCAGATCAGTTGCCACACCCAGCTTGCGTTCTTCATCATCATGGCGCCTGAAAGTGAAGTTGCAACTGTCCGCGGCGTCGTGAGATGAAGAAAATGGATGGACAATCAGGTCTCGAACCTGAAAGCTTTCTCCGGTTTCAAAAAACCTGATGCCGCCGGGGATTTTTCCGATGCGGTGATCGCAGTGTTCCAGCGTGTCTTCATTGATATATAAAGGAATTCCAAGCTTTCGGGCGAGAGGTCCCACAGCGCGGGTGTGATCGGAATGCTCGTGGCTGACAATCAGGCCATGAATCTCACCAGGAGCCACTCTCAGTTTTTCCAAGGCAGCCAAAATCGCGCGGGCGGAGGAGCCGGCATCCAAAATCAGAGCTGTTTCGGCGGTGCGCACCAATACGGCGTTGCCCTTGGAACCACTCATCAGAACCGAGGTTTGAAACATCTTTTAGATTCTGGTCAGGTGGTAATAACGGTTGTTGAGTTTGTCGAATTCAGACCAAACCGCGCCCTGGGGAGCGGCTTCCAAAAGCTGTGCCACACCGACGCTTTGCGCATCCAGATTGTCGCAAAGATGCAAAACAAGCGCCTCCAAAGTTTGGGGCAGGCGCACCGAGGCTTTTTCATATTCGCCGTGATGGGCCAAAATCATGTGTCTGAGATTAAGCAACACTTCATCAGGAAAACCGGCAATCAGCCTCGATTGCTCACAAACATATTGGTCGCTGAGGCTTAGATGGCCAACCAGGCGCCCGATTTCGGTGAATTCGATTGCCGGACGTCCGCTGTATTCAAAAACCTTGCCCATATCGTGTAAAAGCGCGCCGGTGATGAGCAAATCACGGTTCACAGGATAAAGCGCGGAAACAAAATCGCAGATGCGCGCCACGGAGACGGTGTGTTCGATGAGGCCGTGCATATAGTTGTGGTGCCAGCTTTTGGCGGCGGGCGCTTCCAGAAATTGGTTGAAAAAATCCTTGTCTTCAAAGATGTTTTTCAAGAGCTTGTTCAGCCAGGGGTTTTCCACCTTGTCCACAAATGAGAAAAACTGTTCCGCCAAGGCTTCAGGGCTTATTTTGCTGCGCGTAACGAACTGCTCCAATTCATATTCAGAATGGTCCGCGAAACGGATTTGGGAAACATTGAGTTGGATCTGTTCTTTATAACGATTCACCAAACCCTTGACCTTGACCACGTCTCCCTGGGAAAAACCTTCCGCCACTTTTTTGGCTTCTTTCCAAACGTAAGCGGTGAGCGCACCGCTGCGATCCTGCAATTTCAGACGCAAAAAAGGCCCATTTTTGCCATCGCGAACTTCCATTTCCGCAACAAGATAGAAGCCGATGACCTCTTTGCCAATCAGTTCCTGAAAATCTGAGATATCAATATGTTCAGTCATTTTAAACTCACTTAATAATGGTAATTTTTCGTTCCAGCCAGAAGTTGCCACCTTTTGGGTCGGGCAATTCAGCGCGCAAAAGATAGATGCCCGAAGCGGGAAAATCCATGGCTTTAAGGCTTATTTCATCCACCTGTCCGGCTATTTCAAAAATCAATTGACCACGAAGGTTGAAAATCCTCACTTTTCCCAGTTTTTGTGCGCCATCCAGGCCAATACGCAGCGAAGCCTGGCCACGCAAAGGGTTTGGACTGACCTGGAGCCGGGGCAATGGCAAAAGCTCATCTTGAACCGAGACCACTTCGGTGAAATCCGCGAATGAGGAATAGAGGATTTGGCCTCCGCCCTTCAACTGCAGCCAATAATAGAGGCGATAATCTTGAGCCAGGTCTGCCAAACTGAGGTTGCTCAGCGAGATATTGAAATTCACATCAAGCTGCTCTCCCTGTCCCAGAGGCCCTTCCAAAGCAGCTCCGTGCCTGATCCAGCGTTCAATCACCCAGCGTTCGGCTCCGTCGAAATTATGCTTTTTGAAAAGCCCCACGCAGAGGCGAGTGTCTCCAATCAGGTTATATTCCGACGCGGTGGCATAAAGCAAAGTGTTTTCATTTCTGAAAGTGAGCGCCACCGAGACCATATCATTTTGCGGGACATGGGTGAAATCGCAGCGGGAGGAAGAGATTAAGCTTTTTGAGTTTTGCAGGTCTTGGCAATGTTGTTGATAGGAATCCGCATAATCTGTCGAGAAGCCATTTATTCGCAGGTTTCCATTTAAAGCTGTGCGGGGCAATGAATTGAAGCCATACCAATTGAAACGGATCTGGGCGGCGATATTGCTGAGGGAATCCGTGAGAATGGGAAAATAGTTCAGGCGGTGAATGTTGGGAAATTCATGCTGGTCTTGCGAAACCGTAATCTGCATCGAAGCATCCGTGCGCATGAAACTTTCGGTTAAAAACAGGGGATATTCTTCCTGAAAGCTGAAGCGGTTGAGCCGAATTTCGTTGTTTGTGGTATATGTTTCACCAACGCTCACACTGCTGAGGGCGGCTTTCAATCGCAACTGCGCAGGCTGATCCGGCAGGTCGATTCCAGCATCCTCATAGCCTGGACTTTGGGAATCGAAAACAAAGCGCGAACGCGGAGAAATCGGCTCCGGGATATTTATAATAAAAGACGGGGCAAACTGCGGAGATGGAGACCTTCCCGTAATCTCCATTTTGGCGTCATGCACAGTGAGATCGGAATGGTTGTAAATCGTGAAAGTGGGATAAACCCTTTGCCTGGGTTGCAGCTCACCTTCCAGCTCAAATTCCTCCAATTCAAGATCAGGAGTGGAAAGCACAAAATCCCCCCCCAAACCGAAAAGAAGTTCCGCATTAAAACCTGCCGTGCCAAAGCTTTGGAAAAACGGATTGCTGAAACTGGTGTTCCAAAAATAGCTGTGGCTGCCTCCGCCCATCGAAGCTGAAACAAAACGATTGGAAAAGTTTGTGGCATAGTTCACCAACAGCCAAAGCGTGTCTGCCACCACGGAATTGGAAAAAGGAATTTCCACGCTGTTGGAACTCACCAAGGCGGCGGCTGAAGCGAGGCTTACACCAGGGCTGCCATGGGATTCCGAAAACAGTGCAACCCGCACTGAATCACCGGTTTGTGGCAGCCAGAGCAAGGCTTTGGTGACCTCAAACTGGCTGGCATAAGTTTGTGGATAAACTTCCGAAAAATTGAAGCGCACCGCCCAGGTGTCAGAACCAAAAAGATTTAGATCGTCGCTGCCGGTGTGGTAGGCAAAGCTGTATTCCCTGCCCTGATCGGGACAGACCTGCATCCCAGAACCGGGAACAAAATCCAGGGCCATGGCACTGACGGCAAAAAGCGCCAAAACAACTGCCAGAAAAACCCTCACAGCTCCACCTGCTGAGCAAATTTCCGAACCTGCGAAAGGTCTTCCCGCATGGCATCGAGCAAGGCTTCTTTGGAGTTGAACATCTTTTCCTCCCTGAGAAATGAAAGCAGTTCCACCCGAAGTGGCTGACCATAAATTTGCTGATCAAAATCCAGGATATGGGTTTCCACTTCGGTTTGACCTGTGTGTTTCACTGTGGGACTGATGCCGATATTTGTCAACCCAAAAAAACTCTTTCCATCCAGCCAAGCGCGGCTGTGATAAACACCAGAGCGCGGCAGAAGCTGCAAAGGCTCCTCCAAACGCAGGTTAGCGGTCGGGAAACCCAGTCCGCTTCCAATCCCGGCTCCGTGTTCCACCTCTCCGAATAAGGTGTAGGGCGCACCCAAAAGCCTGTTGGCTTCGGTCAAATTGCCTGCGGCAAGTGTTTTACGAATCAAACTGCTGCTCACAACCCGATCCCCATCAAACAGCGGCTCGACCACGCGAAGTTCAAATCCATAGAGGCTTTGACGGCTTTCCATGAAAGCCAGATCGCCACTGCGGCCGCTGCCAAAACGGGAATCATGACCCATCACAATCACAGCGGGAGAAAAGGGTTTAACCATGTCTTCACGCAGGAAATCCTCAGCGGAGGTTTTCGCCATTTCCTCGTCAAAATGCAAAATAGGGATCTCATCCACGCCAAGCTCGTGCAGCAAGCGTATTTTCTGCTTGATTGGCAAAAGCGTGGTGTATTTTTGTCCGCTGATTACTCCGGCAGGATGATTGTCGAAAGTCATAACCACACTGCGCAGTCCCAGCTTTTTGGCTGTGACAACCACTTCGTTTATAAACTTGCGGTGCCCCAGATGCAAACCGTCGAAATTTCCAATGCTTAAAACACTTTGTTTCATATCTTTATAGGTTTATCGTTGGGAAAAGCATTCCCGCTTTGCGCTCGGCCATGCCCAAAGCCTTGCCGGTTTGGTCCAGAAGTAAAATCCGTTGGCAATCCTGACCGGGATTGGGAGTTTTTTTGCCCTGCTTGAGGGCTGAAAGCTCGGCTTCACCCGGTTCCAAAATTTCAAAATCCTCAAACAGTTTGCGAGGGGGATAAAAGTTTGCCGCCAGCTTTTCTGCTTCAAAATGTTCAGGATGGTGAGCATCATCAACCGAAACTTTTCCAATGCTCAATCTGCGCAGAGAGGTGGTGTATCCAACTGTTCCCAATGAAGTTGCGATATATTCGCTCAAACTGCGGATGTAGGTGCCTTTGCTGGCCCGGCACCTGTAAACCAGCTCTGGCGCTTGGTAGGATAACAGTTCAAAATCCAAAATCTGCGCGGGGCGGGCTGGCAATTCCAAATGCAGGCCTTTGCGCGCATAATCGTATGCGGGACGACCCTTTATTTTGATGGCTGAAAACAGCGGAGGAGGCAATTCCCGAATGGAAAGCAGCTTTTCCCGCAAAAACACGGCATCCACTTCGCTTGGAATCTCCCCGCTTTCGCGAATCACTTCACCTTCTGGGTCACCGCTGGCGGTCTGAATCCCAAGACGCAATACCGCTTCGTAGCTTTTGTCCGCGTTTTCCAAAAAACGGCAAAGCCGCGTGACCGGACCCAAAGCACAGATGAGCAGTCCGGTGGCGAAGGGATCCAAGGTTCCAGTGTGCCCTATTCTTTTGATGCCAGAGAGTTTGCGCAGCCAACGTACAGCGTCGAAAGAGCTCCATCCGGCAGGTTTATCAATCAACAAAAAGCCGCTTTTTTCAGGCATGATCCGGATGTTCGTTCATCGCTTGGGTCAATTTATTCAAAAGACCGGCTTTGATGCTCTCCAAATTTCCCTGTACCGTGGCTCCGGAAGCGCTTTTATGTCCGCCTCCGCCATAAGACGCTGCCACAGCATTCACATCCACCCAGGGCGAACGCAGGCTGAGCTTGTATTCGCCGGGACTGTCTTCCCTGAAATAAGCAACAATATCAATATCCCGCACACCCTGCACCCAGCGGGTGATATTCATGATAGATTCCGCGTCCAGGTCGTTTCGCTGCTGCATCTGCAGGGTGGAATGCATAAAAAGAATACGTCCGCCGTGGTGCAATTCGATTGTGGAAAGCACTTCGCCCACAAAGCGCATTTCCAGAGCGGCGTGGTTCATGTAAAACTGTTTATATATCCGCGCGGGGGAAATACCGAGATCCGTCAGTTCCGCGCTCAGGCGAAAAACTTTGGCGTTCGTGTTGTTGTTGATAAAATTGTTCGTATCGTTGATGATGGATACATAGATGCAGGTTGCCACAGCTTTTCTGGCTTCCGCAGGCAGGGCTTGGATTTCCTCTTTCAAGGCATCGAACAGGATTGCCCCAGCCGAAACGGCGCTGGTATCCACAAAACTGAAATCGGTGTCGATGACCCCATTTTCAGGCACATGGTGATCCACAAGAATCACTTTGCGAGAGTTTTTCACAGCCTCCGCGCGGGAATTTATCCGGCTGTAGCTGTTGCAATCCAGGATGATAAGTAAGTCGTATGCTTGAGAACCATCAAAAACTTGCAGCTTGACGTTCTGCATAAACATGCTGAAACGCTCTAGGCTGGAATCCGGGTCCACCAAGATCTCGCTCTGCATGCCCCGTTCCAGCAAAAACCGCTGCAAGGCGACACTGGCACAAAATCCGTCTCCGTCAGGCTCAACGTGGGACATGATGCCAACGCTGATGCCTGGTTCCAAGCTTTCCAACAATA
>JAAYKA010000036.1 GCA_012522635.1 Candidatus Cloacimonadota bacterium | reverse complement strand
TTTAATCATAAAGAGTTCAAACGATTATCGCTTTGGCCGCTTTAAAACTTTTAGCTGCGTTTCTTTGAAGTCAATCCGGCAGGTTTTGCCATGAGCACCACGGCGTAATGCTTATGGCTTTTTTCACCTAAACTCATATAAACAAAACAAACACTTTTTTGTCAAGTAATTTTATGCATGGATGACCCCATTTACAAAGATGTGAATGATTAGCTCAGCAAAAAAACTCAACTTCCGGAGACCATTTTGAAGTCTTTTTCAGGAATGATACAGAAATGAAGGAAATGTTTGCTCAATTCACCGAACACCTTGGTAGGGAAATCCCGGACTCCAACCCCTTTCCTGCTTCCTTCTTGATTTCAGCTCTGCTCTTCCTTTACTGATCCTGCTGACCCTCCCGAGCTTTTATCGGGGGGCTTTTGGGAGGGACACGTGTGGCTGCTCTGTTGGAATCAAGAAGGAGGCGGGCAGGATGGCGCGGAAAAGGGAAAAATTAACCCAGAGCCACATCCAAGAGCATCATCACGGCAAAGCCCAGCATCACGCCCAGCGTGGCAAGATGTGAGTGTTCACCGCTTTGGGATTGGGGGATAACTTCTTCCGCAACCACAAAAATCATGGCGCCAGCGGCGAAGGCAAGTGTATATGGCATAACGGGTTGAGCCACCATTACCATGGCAGCGCCCAAAAGGCCGCCCAAGGGTTCCACCATGCCGGAGAATTGACCCCAGAAAAAGCTTTTCCCGCGCGACATACCTTCACGGCGAAGCGGGATGGAAAGCGCCGCTCCTTCGGGCAGATTTTGAATGCCTATGCCCAAGGTGAGCGCAAGCGCTCCAGCCATCGAGGCTGAAGGCATTTCGGAAGCCGCCGCTCCAAAAGCCACACCCACAGCCAGACCTTCAGGGAAATTGTGAAGAGTGACCGCCAAAAACATGAGGGTGGATTTTCCCCAGGGGGTTTTCAAACCTTCGGGGTGGTCTTCGCCGTCCTTTTTGTGAATGTGAGGCAACAAAACATCAATCAAACGCAGAAAAGCGCCGCCCAAAAGAAAGCCGATTACAGCCGGGAGGGGATTGCCACCGCTCAGTTCGATGGCTGGAGCCAACAAAGACCAAAAACTTGCCGCAATCATCACACCGGCGGCAAAACCCAACATGGTGTCCATCACGGAGGGTTTGATGGATTTGAAAAAGAACACAAAAGCGGCGCCCACCGCGGTTAAAAACCAGGTGAAGCCTGTGCCCAGCAGAGCCAGCAGGATGGGATTTGATTCTGGAAGCCAGCTCACGCGTAGAATTTCTCGATAACTTCCAACATTTGTTGGATTACGGCGTTGGCGTCATCCACATCCAGAGTGCGTTTGTCACCATTGTCGAAAGTTAACACCACATTGCCCAAAACCTTGCTTATTTCACGGATTTTGGGAATCACAATATAGCTCTTGCCAAGTTGTTCATCATCATAAGTAAAAACGGCTTTCATCATGTCTCCAGTGTTTTATAGGACTTGACCCGCCCATCCGGATTTCCCGGGTTAATTCGGAAAAATCCGGATAGGAGGTCAGATGGAATGACGCTTCAGCGATTGCCAAAAAAAGAGATTATTATAAGTCTCCAAGCTATTGGCGTGGAGCGTATTCCGGGAAAAGGTTTATTTTTTATCCAACTGGATGGAATTGATAAAGGCTTGGTTTCCAACCTGGGGATTGTCGTTTTTATCGCGGGGCAGGCTTTCGATTTCATGCACCACATCCATGCCTGAAAGAACCTTGCCAAAAACGGTGTGTTTTCCGTCCAGCCAAGGGGTTCCGGGCTTTTTGGTAACGATGAAAAACTGGCTGCCATTGGTGTTGGGGCCGGAATTTGCCATGCAGATGTAGGAATAGAGCACGGGTGCCAGGAGAATCTGCTTGTATAAAGGTTCGCGGCGGCCGGTGCGCTGCAAATACCATTCAACGGTTTTGCCATAAATGGGCTCGGGGCCGTTTTGGATTTGCACCTGTTGGACGATGTCGAAGATATCCTTTTGGGGGTCTTTGGCGGTCTGCATGTAGGGAATGATGACCTCGGTCCAAATCAAGATGGCGGTTTCTTCGTCTTTCACCTCTCCGGTAACCTGCTCGCCGGCGCCATAGCATTCGTCTTCAAATTTGTAGCCGGGGCCTCCCTGACCGTCGTTGCTGCGGTCATCATCCTTGGTGTTGGGGTCACCGCCCTGAATCATGAAATCCGGGATAACGCGGTGGAAATAGGTTTTATCGTAGAAGCCTTCCCCGGCAAGTTTGAGGAAGTTTTCCACGGTTTTGGGAGCCAGGTTTGGCCAGAGTTCCAGCTCGATTTCTCCCAGGTTTGTAACAATGGTGGCAAATTTGGGTGGTACTTCAGGTTTCACTTTAATCTCCTCTTTGACCTCTCCGGCGCGCTTGAATCCATTGGTTTGGCAATTCAGCAGACTGAGACTGAAAGCCATCATCAGCATCACCAGAGCAATCTTCTGATAGGTTTTTAACATGGTTTATCTCCTTGTTCATGATAATATTTGAGGCTGATTTCGCCATCGATTATTTCCAGGTAGCTGCGGTGGCGGGTCCAGTCTCCGCTGTTGGCGTAAACTCCGCTGTCCATCCGCATTATTTCGGGTTTGTGGGAATGTCCCATGCAGACGATGTCATAACCTTTACGCTTGACCTTATAACTCGCGTGATGCTCCAAGCCTTCACTCTTTTTTCTTTGCATGAGGGCAGGAACCTGTCGGAAGCGACTGGAACGAGAGAGTTTGGCGCCCAGACGCAAAGCAAATTCCGGGTGGAATAAAGAAAAAATCCCCTTGCTGATGCGGAGGCGGATTAAGCCGCGTAAGATTTTGTAGCGTATATCGTTATATGTGTAAAGGTCGCCATGCGTGAAATACATCTTTTTTCCATCCGCGTTTATCACGTGGGATTGGTCGCGGACGATGGCGTTCAGGTGTTTACTGAAAAAGTCGTTGAACCAAAAATCGTGGTTTCCGCTAATCATCACGAGTTTGCAGCCGTTTTCGCTCAGTTCCGCCAAGCGGTGTAAAACGGGAAAATATTCCTTGATGATGAGGGATTTCCAATCGAACCAGAGGTCGAAAATATCGCCGTTCAGCACCAGCAAATCGTATTTACCCACAGATTCTTTCAGGAAAGATTGGAAAGCGCGGGCGTTTTCCCGGTCGGCGGCGTCCCAGGGCGCGTATTTTAGATGTACATCCGAAACCACACAAATGCGCATCTCAACCCCGGGTCAGCAGATAGTAGATGATGTTGCAGCCAAAGCGCAGCGCGGTTTCACGCAGCTCGGGCGGGTCCTTGTGGGTGTCGGGGTCTGCCCAGCCGTCGCTGATGTTGGTTTCGTAGGTGTAAAAACACATGAGGCGGCCATTTTCGTCGAAAATCCCAAAAGCTTGGGGCGGTTTTTCGTCGTGCTGGTGTATTTTGGGAAGGCCGGCGCCAAAATCGAAAAAACAGGTGAACAGAGGGAAAGTGCCGTCGAGTTCCACCAGTTCATATTCAGGAAAGACGCGTTTGATTTCACGCCGGAAGGAAGCATCCATGCCATAATCGTCATCAGCATATAAAAATCCACCGCGCAACATCCATTGGCGTAGATTTTCGATTTCACGGTCGTCCCAGCGGATATTTCCATGACCCGTGAGATAAACAAAGGGATATTCGAAAAGCTTTGCGTCGCTTGCTTTTACCACGCCCTGGTCGAGGGGAAAATTCGTGTTCAGAGTGGAATTTACAAAGCGCGACAGGTTTGGCAAAACTTCGGGGTCGTTATACCAGTCTCCCCCACCATCATATTGCAGCCGTGCAAATCCAGTGCGGGACACATTTCCCGTCACGGCAACAAGCGTGGCTGCAAAAAACAGCAGTAACAGAGCTAATATCTTGCGTTTCATCAATTTGTGATATTCAAATCCAATCGGATGAGTGAGTTTCCACTTGCCAAGTAAAGACAGCGGTTTTGGAGGTCGTAGCTGGAGATGAATTCAAGCTCTTTTGCCAGCGCAAACTCATCCATGATGCTGCCGCTGTGATTGTCCAGCACGGCAATACCGTGTTTTTGCGGGATGAGAGTAACGCTTTTATCCAGGCGCATATCCTGGCTTTGGGTAATCTCGATGGGTTTGAGTCCGGTGCTGTCCATCATCTTGGCTTGGATTTCTTTTTCCCAGATGATGCTGCCCTGTTGGTCCAAACCCAAGACTTTGCCATTTTCCAAGCCCGCCTGAAGGCTGTAAACCGTTTTTAAAAGGCTGGTGACTTGGGCATCAAAATTGGCTTCCCAAAGCGGGTCATTGTTGCCGGATTTGTAGGCGCGAAGAGTGTTTCCGCTTGCCACGTACACTGTATTTTTGTTGAAAGCGGGGGCGGCGGTAATCTTTTGCGGTAAATCCACACTCCAAGCCACATTCAGCTCGATGGAGCGGGCGGGAGTATTGACCGCTTTTCCGATGTTTTCGAAAATTTGGGCGGTTTTGGGCTGAGTCTTTCCGGTTACCCAAAAACGGACGCGCATGAAGGCGTGTTCCACAACACCCCTGCCTCCGAGCGCCATATATAAAATTGCCACAACCGTGCCCAAAAGCAGGATGAGGGTGCTGATTTCCAGCTTTGTGAAACGGCGTTTGCGGGGTTTTTCCAAAGCGGTTGAATGTTTGAGAATCAGCCACAGAGCGGGGCTGGCGTTTTGGAAGGATTCAATCAAAGGTCTCAGGCTGGAGGCGTCGGCATTGCCGCCACAGACGTTTTCCGCAATTCTGCCCGGAAGAACTGTCAGGATTTCGTTTTCGTCCAAACGGAATTTTTGGGGTTTGACCTGGATATCCTCATCCAGCAAACCTAAAAGATTCAATCCGCGCAGAGGTTGAATGTGGTGGTTTTTCCAGTTTTTGCCGATGCTTTTCAGCTTTTTCCCTTCGGTGTGAACGCAGAAAATACGGCCGAATTGGACAAAATAGATGTCGTGATCAAAGCTCACGGCAAAAAAGAGGGAGAGTCCTTTTTCGCGGAGTTCTGTGCGGCGCAGGCTGGCATGAAGCTTCCAATGGAAATCGTGGAAAAAGGTTTTCAGCCAGGATTCGATTTCCATCTTTCCTATTTCCAACACTTTGGCTGCCATTATTTCCAGTTTTACCATCGCCATGATTTCTTCGAGAGCCACGTCGTTTTCTTCATGCGCGGCGCAGAGAAACCAGCCATAACGACCATCCTTGGAGGTTTGAAGCTCGCAAATGCTCTGCGGAGGCCGGGAAAACTTACTTTGCAGGGTAATCATTATTTTAATTCCACCATTTTATCATGCTGCGCCAAAAGACGCGAGTGAGCGTGGGTAAATCCATCAGCATATTTGTGTAGGCAGCGTTTGCCAGAGGACACCAACACTCCTTTTTGTGGATGCTGCGGCGCTCCAATACCGCTTCGCGGTCAAACCAGATTTTGCGGAAATTATAGTTGTTTTTGCGCAGGTTTCCCAAGGGATTTGCCTTCACGCAACAGCTCCAGAGGTCTCCATCAGGCGATATCTGCGCTGAGGCAACTCCGGAATAGCAGGGCAAAACCTGGCGCTCGTCCCTCATGATGCGCTTCACGAGGTTGTAATATTCAATCCGAAACGCCATGGTAATCTTGTTCATGCCCTTGTAGCGCGTGTTTTTGATGCTGTGAATCAGGTAGTCGATGGCGGATTTGTATTCCACCAGACTGGGCGTGATTTGCAGCCCCATGGTATCCAGTTCCACCCGTTCCTCAGCGATTTCAGTGATGTAGGAATCCGGTTCCAAACGCATCAAACCGCTGGCGATGGCGGGAAAACTGTGCACGTTGAAGCGCGAAATCACAGTGTGGATGCCCACGGCGAGATTTTTGATGCGCAAGGCTTTCAAACGCTTGAGAGTGGAAAGGGCTTTTTTGTAGTTGCCGGGAACGTTGCGAATTTCGTCGTGCTGGCTTTCCAAGCCGTCCAAGGAAATGTTAATAATTATCTGGCTTTTGGGGCAGGCACGCGCGATGGCAGCGGTTTTTTCCACAATGGTGGAGGTGAGAATTCCATTTGTGGGAATATTAATGATGCGCGGGCGCGAGGCTTGATAAATCGCGGTCACAATTTCGGTGATGTCACGTCGTAAAAAAGGCTCACCGCCGCTGAAGGTTATCCAATATGGAGCGCGTCCTATTTTTTTGAAGGTTTTGGCATATTCTTCAACGCTGAAATTGCGCGCTTTCTTTTTCCAAACATTGCAGGTGCTGCAGCGGGAATTGCAGCTATAAAGCAAGCTGACAGTATAGCTTACGGGTAAAATACGCGGGAAGCCGATGTGTTTCATCAGCCAAAAACCTATCATTTTGAAAAGCAGTGAAACCATCAGGGAAGCCACTCCATCATTTTTTCAAATCCTTTGTGGAGCGAGCGATGTCCCAAGCGAAGGGGTTCTTTCCTTTAACGTGGAAATCCCAGGAGCCCAGTAGGCGACAATACATCTCCAAAGCCATGACGGCAAATACTTTGGGCGCTGAGGCGGGAAATTCCAACAATTCCGCCAGCAGAATCCTGAAAAGGGTGCCGCCATCCTGGGAAATCACGCTGTAATCCTGATGACGCTTCAGCCAGAGATGTCCGTTTTGGATGCGGCGGCGCTGTTTGATGAAATCCCTCAGGTTCAGCGGTCCCTTGTTATTGATGATGGCGTCTGGAACGTATCGCAGTTCAAGACCTTCGGAACGAACAATCGCCTCGATGCTGGCTTCATCCACAGCGGATTCGGCAGGGATGGAATCCATCAATTTGCGAAAAGCTATCATTTCCCCCAGTTTGGGCGAGATTAGAGCCATGCGATGATGCAAACGCCAGAGCAGATGCACCGCGAAGCCCATGAAAGTGTTTTGCGGGTTAACAGGCAAAGGCCTGCCACCACTGGCGCCCACTTTAGGGTCCAAAAAGGTGAGAGCAAGCTTTTCAATCGTTGTGGCTGCGGGAATTACATCACCGGAAATCACAATCAGGATGGGCGATGAAGCCTGCGCGATAAAGAGATTAATGGCGCTGGATTTGCCTTCGCGCTTGGCTTGACGGATAAGTTTTACCCGGGGTTCGCTTTGGGCAAAGGTTTCCACCAGTTCGTCCGTGCCATCTGTGCTGGCACTGGAAACCACGATGATTTCCGCTATTTCGGCACGGTTCAGCTTTTGGGCACAGAGTGCCTTGAGCAGCGGAATGATGTTCGCCGCTTCGTTGTGGGCAAAAACTCCCAGTGAACAAATTAGCTCGTCTTTTTTCAAAATACCGCCTCAGCCTGACAGGCCGTTGATTTTTTCCCGAGCGCGCATTTCTTTGTTAACAGAATCCAGCACGCCGTTTAGAAAAGCCACGGAACCCTCGCCACAAAATTTTTTGGCAATCTCGAGGGCTTCGTTAATCACCACCGGCGGTGGTGTGCCAGTGAACATAAGTTCGTAAACCGCTATATTCAGAATACTTAAATCCATTTTGGAAATGGCTTCCAGACTCCAGTTTTCGCTGTGTTTTTCAATTTCAGCCTGGATTTGCTCCAAGTTTATCACCGTGTTTTTAACCAAATCGTCGGCAAAATCCACCGCTCTCGCCTGGTTTTCAAGCTTGTCCAATTCTGCCACCTGAGCCATCAAATCTGGATAGCAGCTCAGCATCTGATATTCACGAAATTGCGGGTCAATCTCTTGAAAATCCAGAGCGTAAAGGGTTTTGGCCGCAAGTTCGCGGGCTTTGCGCCGCAGTCCCAAG
This sequence comes from Candidatus Cloacimonadota bacterium, assembly GCA_012522635.1. Taxonomy (NCBI): domain Bacteria; kingdom Pseudomonadati; phylum Candidatus Cloacimonadota; species Candidatus Cloacimonadota bacterium. The sequence continues at coordinate 43,171 of JAAYKA010000036.1, read as the reverse complement.
GTTAAAATTCCGCCATCAGGTTCAGCATTTCCAAAGCCGCGCTGGCAGCAGCGAAGCCCTTGTTCCCAGCTTTGGTGCCGGCACGTTCCAGCGCCTGCTCGATGGTGTCAGTGGTTAAAACACCAAAAATCACGGGTTTGCCTTGGCTCAGCGCGACATGCGCCACACCTTTGCTGACTTCGGCGGCGACATAATCAAAATGTGGGGTTCCGCCCCTGATGACAGCGCCCAGGCAGATGACGGCATCGAATTCTTCCTTGGAGGCGGCTAATTTTGCCACCTGCGGAATCTCGAAGGCACCTGGCACCCAGATGGTGGTGATTTCCTCTTCCTTCACTTCGTGCCGGCGGAGGCAATCAAGCGCTCCTTCCAGCAGTTTTGTGCTAATCAGCTCGTTGAAACGGCTCACCACCAGGGCGAACCTGTAACCTTTTGAGGTAAGCTTACCTTCTATAGCTTTCATTATGTTAGCTCCTTTTTACAAGGATTTTTTTCAAGATATGCCAGATTATTATAAGCCCGGAATCAATCAAGGAAAATCTTTGCCGGGAACCCGAAAATCCATTTTTGAAAAGCGGGCGGCAAAATTTGGTTGACACAATGCCGCCGCCCAAAAAGCATGCCAATCACTATGGAAAATGCTGTGAAAATTAACGGACTCTTTGAGCCCGAGCTTGTGGAAATCATTGATGGCTTCCCCTCCAAGGCGGAATGCCTCGAATATCTGTGTTCCATTTTGGCGAAGAGCGGGTGCCTGAACAGCCCAAAACGCTTTTTGGACGCCGTGAACGGCAGGGAAGACATTATGAGCACAGGCATCGGCAAAGGTGTGGCCATCCCCCACGCCCGCGACCTCAGTGTAAGCTGCCTGAAAGCGGCAGTCTGCCTGTTGCGTAACCCCTTGGATTTTCAAAGTGTTGACGACCTTCCCGTGCATTTGGTTTTCATGATAGCCGTCCCTCAAAACTCGGGCAAGGAATATATGAAAGTTCTGCGCGCCATTTCCGAACATTTGCGCGAAGATGCAAACCGCCAAGCCCTGATAAACACAAATAACCCAGCGGAGCTCCACCATGAAGTTCTTAAAATTCAAGACCTTATTTCTGGCAGTCTGGACGCTTAGCGCCTGCCTCCTTTTCGCGGGAGTGAATGAAAACGCTGGCACCACAGGCTTTGCCAGCCTTAAAAATGTTCATTCCGCCCGCGCCATTGCGATGGGACAATCCCTCACCGGAGAAGCTGGCAGTCCCGACGGGCTGCATTTCAACCCCGCTTCCATCCTAAAAATGCAAGCCAACGAGGTTGGCAGCACCTTCACCAGTTCCTTTGTGGGTTCCCAGGGTGGTCAAATCCAATTTCTCTGGCCCAAAAACCGTTTCACAGCCTGGGGTTTTGCCCTCAAATATATGAATATGGGCTCCATCGAACGCACCGAAATGGATCAACATGGAAACCTTGTTTCAACCGGAGAATACTTCGGCGCCAACGACATCGTGGCTTCTGCTTCCCTGGCAAAATACATTTCCGACATGGTGGATGTGGGCGGCACATTGAAGGTGGTTTACGATCAAATTGATGATAAAAACGCGGCGGCGGCGATGATGGACTTGGGGCTCATGCACCATCCTGCAAATGAAAAACTGAAGGTTGGTGTCAGCGTGCGCAATCTGGGTTTTCAGCTTAAAAAATATTCCGAAACAAGTGGCAGAGAAGATTTGCCCCTCACTTTTGCAGCGGGACTCAGCTTCCAATTCAACCCTCAAGCCAAGGGAAATTTTGAAATTGGCAAAGCCACCGGAGAAAACATCGTGGCAAAGCTGGGCGTTGAATACGAGCCGCATCCAGCCTTGGATATCCGAGCCGGATTCCGTTCCAGCGCTTCAGACGGCTATACCGGCGGCACATTTGCCCTGCTTTCAGGATTTTCCCTGGGAGCCGGCTGGAAATGGAAAAACTACCGCGTGGATTATGGAGTTGCTTCCTACGGAGGCCTTGGATTGTTGAACCAACTTAGTCTGAGCATGACGCTGCCTTAAAAACAGGGAAAACAAAGATGCGGGATTTTTTGCTTGAAATTGGAATGGAGGAAGTGCCTGCCACTCAGCTCCGACCTGCGGTGGACTATATCCTCTCCTCCTTCGAAACCCTGGCCCGCGATTCCGGCTTGGAATATGCCAAAGTTCAGGCAAGTTCCAGCCCCAGACGTTTTTTCCTGCTGGTTTTTGGACTCCAGGAAAGGCAGGAAGATCTTGCCGTCCATAAAATCGGCCCCGCCAAGAAGATAGCCTTCAACGAAGCCGGAGAGCTCCTGCCCCCCGCCCTGGGTTTTTTGAAAAAGAACAACGCCAAGCCTGAAGACATCGAAATCGAAAGCTCCGCACGCGGCGAATTCATCGTTTTGAACCAAATCCAAAAAGGACGCCAAACCAAGGCCATTCTCCAGGAATGGATTCCCAGCCTCATCAGCCGCCTTCCTTTCGATAAAACCATGGTGTGGAATGATTCCCACCTCGCTTTATCCCGTCCTCTGCGCTGGCTTTGTGTGCTTTGGGGCGAAGAAATTATCGAACTGGAAATCGCGGGAGTGAAGAGCGGAAGCTTCAGTTTCGGCAACCGCTGGCTCGCCTTGGACAAACCTTTGAAGATAAACTCCCCGCAATCATATCTTGATATTTTAAAAGACAACCGCGTTTTGGCCGACCGCAGCGTCCGGCGTGAAAAGCTGCAAAATGAACTTGCCAGTGTGGAACTGCCTGCCGGGCATGAAATTGCGAAAGATGAGAACCTGACCGACACAAATACAGACCTCACCGAATCTCCAAGCGCGGTGGTGGCAGAATTCAGCCCGGAATTCCTCTCCCTGCCCCAAAGAATTATCAGTTCCACCATCAGCCAAAACCAGAAATACTATTGGGTGCGTGACGCAGAGGGAAAACTGAGCAACACCTTCGTTTTTGTGTCCAATGGTGACCCGGCTTCTGCCGAACTCATCCGCAAAGGCAACGAAAAAGTTGTCTCCGCCAGGCTTTCCGACGCTTTGTGGTATTTTGAGGAAGACACCAAAAAGCCGCTGGAAGAATGGCTGCCACAGCTTGAGGAAGTGGTTTTTCAATCCCAACTGGGCTCAATGGCGGATAAAACCAAGCGCATCATCCAAATCGCGGAGCATATCTGCCAGAAGCTGGGGCTTGACGAAAAAACGACTGAGCTAACCCTCCGCGCCGCAAAACTTTGCAAAACGGATCTGGTTACAAACATGCTGGGCGAAAAAGAATTTACCAGATTACAGGGCTACATTGGCCAACAATACGCGCTGGCGGCTGGGGAAAATCCAGACGTTGCGCAAGCCATCGGAGAGCACTACCAGCCAAGAGGTCCGAACGATACTTTGCCTGAAAGCGTGATTGGCGCTGTGCTTGCGGTTGCCGATAAACTGGACAGCGTTTCCGGTATCATCGGCATCGGCCAGGCTCCAACTGGTTCCGCAGACCCTTTCGCGCTCCGTCGCGCCGCAAATGGTGTGGTACAGATAATCGTTCAGCGAAACTGGAATCTGGATTTTTCCGAAATCCTGGATTTTTGCCTCGGGCTCATCAACAAACAAACCCAAACAGTACCCAGTGCCGCGGCAGACCTGCAGGCATTTTTCACCCAGCGGGTGCATTGGCTGCTCAGCCAGCTTAAACTGGACTACGACGTAATCGACAGCCTGAAACACCTTTCCCTGGGAAACCTTTCCGATCTGAAAAATCGAGGTCTCGCGCTGCAAAGCTACCGCGGACGGGATGACTTTCTGCGGCTGGTGATTGGGTTCAAACGTGTGGCAAACATCATCAATGAAGAAGACGATCTGCCACTTTTGGACGAAAGCCTTTTTGAAGAAGCCCCTGAAAGTGAACTGCACGCAGGATTAAAAAGCCTGCACACCCAAATTGACGCCAGCCTGAATAAAAACGATTATCATGAAGCAATCGCAAGCCTGGTGGAATATGGCGCCAGCATCGACGCCTTTTTCGACGCTGTACTGGTGAACTGCGAAAACCCAGCCTTGCGCAAAAACCGACAGGCATTGTTGCGGGATGTGAAAAAAGAATTTCTGCGTGTTGCAGACATCAGCAAACTGGTGATAGATAATGAAAACGTAAGGAATATAGAAAACAATGGACATAATCACAGAACTTAGAGCCAAAGCCAAGCCCCTTGAAGGGCGCATTGTACTGCCTGAAAGCCTGGACACCAGGACACTTCAAGCAGCAGACATAGTTATGCGTGAGGAAATTGCGGACATCATCCTGGTGGGCGACCCCGAGGCAATCAAGTCTCGGGCAGAGATTCTGGATCTCGACATCAGCCGTGCCACCATCTACAATCCAGCAGATTTCAGCGAAATCGACAAATTTGCAGACTATTACTATGAACGCCGCCGCGAAAAAGGCATAACCCGCGAACAAGCTGACCAAACCGTTTTGAAAGAGCTGTTTTTTGGCGCCCTGCTTGTGAAATTTGGCTACGCAGACGGAATGGTTGCCGGAGCTGAAAGCACCACAGCCGACGTCATGCGTGCCGCGCTCCAAGTTGTGGGCGTAACCCAGGGTGTAAAAACGGTTTCCAGCTGTTTCATCATGGTGGTTTTGGATTATCTGTGTCAAGACAGAGTATATTTCTTTGCGGATTGCGCGGTGGTGCCCGATCCCGATGCTGAGCAATTGGCTGATATTGCCATCAGCACAGCTTCCACCCGCAGAGCCATTTTGGGAGACGAACCAAAAGTGGCGTTGCTTTCTTTTTCCACCCGCGGCAGTGCCAAACATGAAAAAGTGGAAAAAGTTCAGTTGGCAAAAAAGATTCTCAGCGACCGCAAGGTGGATTTCGACTTTGACGGTGAATTGCAGCTCGACGCCGCCATCGTGCCCCACATTGCCAAAATGAAAGCTCCGGACAGCAAAGTTGCCGGAGACGCGAATACCCTCATTTTTCCAGACCTCCAAGCTGGAAACATCGGCTACAAGCTGGTTCAACGCTTCGCGAAAGCAGAAGCAATCGGCCCCATCATCCAGGGATTGGCGTCACCCGTTTGCGACCTCTCCCGAGGCAGTTCCCGCGAAGATATTGTGAATACCTGTGTCCTGGTGCTGCTGATGGCAAATAAAAAAAATAAATAAAATATAGAATATAAGGAAACCCAAATGGCGATCAAAATCTCCAACCGAATCAAGTTGGTGAAACCCTCACCAACACTTGCTCTCTCCGCCCGAGCCAAAGAAATGGCAGCGGCAGGACACGACGTCATTAATTTTGGCGTGGGTGAACCCGATTTCGACACACCCGAATACATCAAAAAATCCGCCCATGCAGCGATTGACGCGAACTTCACCCGCTACACGGCAAACGCGGGTATTATCGAACTGCGTAAAGCCATCTGTGGCAAATTCAAACGCGAAAATGGCTTGGATTACGACCCCAAACAGGTTCTGGTTTCTCCCGGCGCGAAAGCTTCCATCGTGAACATTCTCATCGCGGTTTGCGACGCTCAGGACCAGGTTTTAATTCCCGCCCCATATTGGGTCAGCTACCCTTCCCAAGCCATGTTGGCGAATGCCGAACCCGTGATTATTCCTACAAAAGAAGAGAATTCCTACAGGCTCACGGCGGATGAACTGCGCCACGCCATCCAGGAAAATCCCTGTGCCAAAGTGTTGATGATGAACAGCCCCAGCAATCCAACCGGGACGGTTTACACTCGTTCCGAACTGGAAGCGCTTGCCCAGGTTTGCGTGGAACACGACATCCTGGTAATCTCCGACGAGATTTATGAACGCCTTGTCTATGACGGCATCGAGCATGTTTCCATCGCAGCATTGGGACCCGAAATCAAAGAACGGACTGTGATTGTGAATGGGGTTTCCAAAGCCTATGCCATGACAGGATGGAGGCTTGGCTATGCGGTTGGTCCAGCCCACATCATTGCCGCCGCTGGCAGAGTTCAGGCCCACGCCACTTCCTGCGTGAATTCCATCACCCAAAAAGCCTGTGTTACCGCTCTCGATGAAGAAGATGATTCCATCGAGAAAATGCGCGCTGAATTTGAAAAACGCCGTGATTTTTTGTATCAAGAACTCAGCAAACTCCCCCACATCAGCGTGTTCAAGCCCCAGGGCGCGTTTTATATCATGCCAAACATCGATTGGTATTTAAAAAACAACAATCTGGGCATCACAACCAGCGGTCAATTCTGCGAAGCCCTATTGGAAAAACACTACGTGGCCTTGGTTTCCGGAGAGTCTTTCGGAATCGACAGCAATGTGCGCTTTTCCTATGCCAACAGCATGGAAAACCTCCAAAAAGGTGTTCAGCGTTTTGCCCAGTTCCTCAGCGAGCTGCGCTCATAATATTCTTTTGGAACAAACATGACTGATGTTGATGAAAAATATCGGGAACGCTGGCAAGACAAGCGAAAGAAGACCTACGACTGGAAACGCCTGGTCATCATGGTCTTGGCGTTAATCGCTATCTTGTATGCGCTGCACCGGTTAGATAATGTTGGGAAAAGCGATGAACCAAAGGTGGAATTCGTTGACCCCGGCAGCGAACAAAATGAACCAAATCCGGAAGGACAGCAATGAAGGTTTCGGATTTCAGCTTGACTGGGCTGTTTAATTTGGAAATGGCGGGCTTGCAGAAAAAGTCCGCCACTTCCGTGATTTGGTCTTGAGCACAAAGCAATGAACGACAAAAAACTGGATTACCGTAGCGCCGGAGTGGACATCCAAGCTGGCGAACAAGCCGTTGACAGCATCCGCGACCTGGCAAAAAGCACCTACAACCCAAACGTTTTGAGCGACTTGGGCAGCTTTGGCGCCCTCTTTGGGTTCAACAAAGAAAACTTCGCGGACCCCGTTTTGGTGGCCAGCACCGATGGTGTGGGCACGAAACTGCGTGTGGCAATCATGGCCGAACGTTATAACACTGTTGGCCAGGACTTGGTGAACCACTGCGTGAACGACATCCTGGTCCAAGGCGCAGAACCGCTTTTCTTTTTGGATTACATCGGTCTGGGCAAAATGGAGCCCGAAATCGTTCGCGAAATCATTTCAGGCATGGCCAAGGCCTGTCGGGAAAATGGTTGCGCCCTGATTGGAGGCGAGATGGCGGAAATGCCCGGATTCTATCAAAGTGGGGATTTCGACCTGGTTGGAACCATCGTGGGCGTGGTGGAAAAATCGCGTCTTTTGCCGGCTGGAAGAATTAAAAAAGGAGATATCCTTGCGGGAATTCCAAGCAGTGGACTTCAAACCAACGGATATTCCCTCGCCCGCAAGGTTGTGTTCGAGCGGCTGGGATTGGGCGTGAACGATTTTGTGCCAGAGCTTGGCGCAACGGTTGCCGACCTGCTTCTCAGCGTGCACACCAGCTATCTGCCGCTTTTGAGACCCCTGCTTTCCGATACACGCTTGCATGGTTTGGCTCACATCACCGGCGGAGGAATTCCCGGAAACTTGAAACGGATAATCCCGGAAGGTCTCTGCGCCTACGTGAGCTATGCCGACCACGAAATCCCGCCACTATTCAGATGGTTGCGGGAAAGCGGCGATTTGGACCGCGAGAGCATGTTGGAAACCTTCAATCTGGGCATCGGCATGATAGCTGTGATCGATCCAGCCTTCGCTTCAGAGTTTATACACGCGACTCAGGCACTGGTCATCGGAGAGATTGAGGAATGCCGCACTCCGGAAGACAAAGTTATTTTTATTGACTAATGGCGGCTTAAAGACAATCTTTTGTTACTTTCCCAACTGTTTTTCCCGCCTTGCTTTTAAGCTTTTTTCTTTGGTCTCATTTGCCAATTTCAATTCATGTTTACCGATGGATATATTCCATTCTTTTATGAAAAAGGGTGTAAACTGCCCGTTTTAGTCAGGACAATTTCTTGGTTCTTGGTCACTGCCTTATGTATCCCTTATGTTTTCCTTATGTTTATTAAGGCATTCTTATGGCACATATAAAGTTACGGCTTCATTCATGCGTTTTCAACTGGCTCGTTCCAAGAATAGTGTGATAAATTTGAAACACAAGCTGGTTCAATCAGCGTGCATATCAGGAAACAGAATTGATTCTATCGGTCATGCAAATTTGTTTTTTATGATTTTAAAAGATTGTCACAGGTGAAACAATGCCTTCATTTTCTTCGGGAAGGGTGGAAACTTTTGCCATATTAGGGTTTAGAGAGGTTCTGGAGATTGGCGCATTCGAACTTGCCCCGTTAAAGAAATCAGCCCAGAAGCTGAATCCAACAAAAAATGCTTGACGTTTTTGGGACAGCCAGATAATCGCATCCAACCGGGGAATAATGCTGTTCCGATTGGCTTGTTTCCTGTATATCAGATAGTTAAAGATTATTAAAGCCATATAAGAAGGGAGGTTTTTCGATGCGAAAAACTTTATTTATCCTGCTGTTTCTCAGCCTGTTTTGCTTAACCTTTTTGGACGCCGCCACCACTGGCAGGCTCTCTGTCCGAGTTCGTGACAGCCAAGGAAAGGCAATTGAATTTGTGAACGTTGTTGTTATGCGTGGCAGCCAGCGTGTCACAGGCGGACAGACTAATTCCAAGGGCACCGCCATAATCATCAATATTCCGCCGGGAACCTATTCGGTTCGTTTTTCCCTGATCGGCTACGACACTATTTCTTATAATGACGTCCGCATCCAGGTTGACCAAACCACCAACCTTTCCCCTGTGATGAAAAAAGCCGGGGTAACCCTTTCCACGGTTGTGGTCACAGCGGAACCGGACAAAGTTGGTAAAGACCGCACCTCCAGTGAACGCCAAATTGAAATGGACCGCATGAGCGACGTCTCGGTTAGCGACGTTGCCGGCATTGTCGCGCTTCAAGCTGGCGTGAGCAACATTGGTGGCGAGCTTCATATCCGAGGCGGCCGTGCCAACGAAATCAACTTCACGGTGGACGGAATGAGCGTTTCGGACCCGGTTGACGGTGGCAGCGCACTTCAGGTGGATACAGACGCCATCAGCGACATGAAGGTGATGACGGGAGGCTTCCCAGCCGAATATGGCAACGCTCAAAGTGGTGTTATCAATATCGTCACCAAGGACGGCGACCCATTTTATTCTGGAAAAATCGAGTATAATACCGACCATATCATCGGTAGCGGCCGCAATTCCGACGTGGTTAAATTTGCCCTGGGCGGCCCCATCTGGCCATTTGGAGGCGAAAACCTGCGCGAACGGCTCACATTTTACATCAACGGTGGTGGTGAATGGCTCGATGGGCGCATGAAAGATTATTACATTGCCGACCCCATGAACGACTACCTTTTCTTCGATGAATACCACGACGCTTGGCGCCAACTTCTGGAATATGAATACCCCGTTAACAATCCTTATGAGGATCGGACGAGGTTTTTGGGGCTGGATTTGGGTCATCGAAACTACAATGCCTACAACGTGAACCTGAAGACAAAATTTGTACCCAGTGCCACACAGCGCTTCACGCTTGGCGCGAGGGGAGATTTGAACGTTGATTACCCCTTCTCCTGGGGCAATCGCTATGCTTTGGATTATTATGCGACATCGCATACCGAGCAAAGACAATATATCGGCACCTACGATCATGTGTTCAGCAGCACCATGAACCTGAAACTCAAGGGGAGTTATTACCAAAAGAACAGTAACACCGGCCCCAGAGGAATCGATAGAGACAATTATATCTACATGAACATTGATCCGGAAAACCCCGGTGTGGACTATGTGGATAACGTGCTGCAAGGCTACCAGGGCTGGGATACAGTCGACCACGACAGTGATGGTGTTTTTAGTCCAGACTACGACGGCGACGGTCAAAGCGACGCTGAATATTTCCCCGCTTCTTTTTGGACCTACCGTATCGCTGGCGTGGAAGATCCACGCACCATCACAGGCTTTGCCCCTCCCGGAAGCATTTATCAATTCTATCAGGATGACATGACAACTTCCATCAACACCCGGGCAGATTTTGAATGGCAAATTAACGAAACCCATCTGGCAAAAACCGGACTGGAAGTTATTAAACACTCCATCAAAAAAGACCAGCTGCAAAGCTTCCTCACCATCTACGAAGATCGTTTCCAGGCAAGCCTGAAGCGCGTTTGGGACGGAATGGCAGGTTTTGAACCTGTTATAGATGAAGACGGCAACGTCACAAACGTGCCGGTTGAATTATATGATATGTATTTAACGGACGACGGCGTCGCAATCCCGATTTACAAACCGACAGATTACTATCGTGCTGCGAAGGAAGCCTCCGGAAAACGTGACGGTTATCAAGCCGATCCCTGGCAGATGGCATATTATATCCAGGATAAAATGGAATGGGAAGGCATGATTGTGAATGCTGGCCTGCGTTTTGACCTCTGGTATCTTGGCACAAAATATAAAGTTCTGCAAGACGACGCCACCTACCGAACCGTGGATTTTGACCCCAGCGAAAGGCTGCAGTTGATGGTTTCACCCCGTTTGGGTGTTTCTCACCCCATCACCGATCGCGACGTTTTGCGTTTTGCCTACAACTATCAAAACCAACTCCCTCAGATGCAATACATCTTCACCTCAAAAACGCCGGCTGATGCCAACGTTTCAGACCAGACGGTGACAGTTGGAAATACGATTCTGGAGCCACAGATTACTGTGACATATGAAGTTGGGCTTTCCCACCAGCTTTCAGATGACTATGTGGTGGATATGACCGCTTACTACAAAAACCTCTATAACTACGTGAGCACAGTAAAGGAAACCAAACCAGGGGAAGAACAGATTTTCTGGTATAAATTCATCTCCGAAGACTATGGTTCCGCCCGCGGTATCGACATCCAGTTGGAGAAATTGCTCTCAAACTTTAACACCTGGAGCGTTGCATATTCGCTTGCCTGGGCACATGGTAACAACTCTTCCACCGTCATCCAAGACGAAGCTACAAACCTGAGGGAATTTCCTCTGGATTGGGACGTGCGTCACAACCTGAACCTGAACTACACTTTCCGCATCGGACGCGGGGAAGAATTCTTTGTGCCTTTCACGGATTTCATCCTGCCTTTGGACGACTTTAGCGCGAACATCAACTGGAGCCTTGCATCCGGCTCTCCATATACTCCTCAAAGCATGGTTGGAAGCAGTATGCTGGATACAAATAGCGCCCGCAAACGCTTCACCCACCAGGCAAACCTGCGCCTCACCAAAGGAATCTCACTTTCCAACAAGATGAATATCAGGTTGTTCCTGGACGTGGAAAACCTTTTCAAAACCAAAAATATCCTCTCCGTGTATCCAAAAACCGGAAATGAATATGAAACCGGGGAAGACATTTCGGATCCAAACACGAACTACACCTATGCCGAACACCAGTTTGTGTATGACAAATATATCCGAAACCCCAGCATGTATAACGATCACCGCGGCGTCACTTTTGGCGTCTCGTTTAACTTTTGATAAATCCATGGAGGAAAACCAAAATGAGAAATAGCTTCTCGAAAATACTGACACTCATAATGCTGATGAGCCTGTTGCTGGTGGGAATTGCCTTCGCGCAAGAAGCCCCAGCCGAGCAGGTTGGCGAAGACGCCGTTGAACAAGTTGAAGAAACCGTGGAAGCTGCTGCGCCCGAAGAAGCGGCAGTTCCCGAGCAAGCCGTCGAAGAAATTGAACAGAAATCCGGCATCAGAGGCGTGGCTGAATTCTTGTTTGGCCGCTCATTGGTGAAGGAATTTGTGGACGGTGGCTGGGCGATGTGGCCCATCCTCTTTGTTTTGATCTATGGCCTTGCCTATTCCATCTGGAAATTCATCTCACTCATGTACGCGAAAGTGAATCTGAACAAATTCTTGGCAGAAGTCTTGCCCTTGATTAAGGACAAGAAAATCAAAGAAGCCACAGAATTTGCACAAAAGACACGTGGTCCCGTGGCAGCAGTTGTGTATGCTGGTCTTTTGAAGACGGATCGTGGCATCGACGCGGTTGAAAAGAACATGGAAAACGCGGCAATGATTGAGATGTCATACTTGGAAAAAGGCTTTGTGGAAATGACCTCCACCATCACCCTGGCACCCATGCTTGGATTCTTGGGAACAGTGGACGGTATGATTGTTGCCTTTGATGCCATCGCGAAAGCACGTTCAGTGGACGCCACCATCGTTGCGGACGGTATCAAAATCGCGCTTATCACCACAAAATACGGTCTGATTGCCGCTATCCCCATCCAGCTTTTCTATAACATCTTCACCACCATGGTGGACGGACTTGTGATCGACATGCAAAGAGCCTCAGAGAAGGTCACCGAAGCCCTCATCGAGTCCTGATAGGGGGAAAAATGGAAGTCACCCGTAAAAGAAGGCGAAAAGTCGAGATCCCAACGGCCTCGACTGGCGACATTGCCTTCCTGCTGATCGTCTTTTTTATGGCGACAACAAAGTTTGACGTCAAAGAAGGCGTGAAGGTTCAGCTTACCAAAGCAGTTGACCAGGCACAGCAAAAAGCTTCGGAAATCAAGCTGACGGACAAAGAGATGACCAGAATCGACATCATGGAAAACGGACAGCTGAGCATCAATGGAGCAGAGCCGATCACCATGTCGGATGCAGATCTGGACAAGCGTATCCTGGAAAAGATTGAGATGCGCGACGGTCTGAATAAGATGGAAAAAGATCCAGTGCTGAGATCCACGAAGATGCTGTTTTTGGTTAAAACCGACCCCGAAGCAAACTATGAACACATGGTGAGAGTGGTGGAGCGTTTGGTCACCTATCGTGACCGGGCGCTGATTTCCATCTCCACCTCAATATAGGAGCAAAGTATGGCCAAGATAATGAAAAAAGACGCCCCGGATGTGAGCATCCCCACCACATCCACTGGCGATATCGCCTTCCTGCTGTTGCTCTTCTTCATGGTCTCCACCGTTTTCGTGCAGGAAAGAGTTTTCTGGGTGCAGAGGGAACGCTTCCCTTCCGCAACTGATAACATCGAACGTATCTCCAGAAATGAATCTGCCACGATCTATATCACGCTGAAAGGAGACATCCTGATCGACGACTTTCCGCGCACCGTGGAAGACAATTCCATCATTAACGCGATGCAAGCCAAGGCGCGGGACATTCCCACCCTTCAAGTTTGCTTTCGCACCGACAGGGAAACGCCCTACCAAAACGTTAGGGACGTGATGATGCGGCTTCAGGATGCCGACACCCGCAATGTTGTCTTTGAAGTTCAAAGAAAACTGTGAGGAGGCAAGAGACATGACAATCGGAAGCCACGACTGGAAAGACCACAGCAACGCGCAATTCAGCAAGTCGGTTGCATTGGCAATCACGCTAATGCTTTTCGCTTTTTTGATTACAGCGCAAGTGGATACCCACAGAAAAAGTGAAAACACTGTGATGGCAGAAATGACTGAAGCGCCACCGGACGAGCGTCAAAAAGAAGAAGACGTTCAGGAACAAGAGATCCATATCGATATCCCCGTCTTCAGTGAAGAGCTTGCCACAGACGCCAGCCCAGAGCTTCAGGAGCAGAGACTCGAAGCCCTGAAAGCTTTTGGCGACATCCAAGCCACAACGAGTACCTCCATCCAATCCGGTGGGGACGACAAACCATTCGACTTTGTTCCCTACGAGGATTCCCCAGTCCCCTTGGGCAGAATCAGCCCAGTTTACCCGGATTTTGCCAGACGGGCAGGGGTGCAGGGAACTGTGATGCTGGCGGTGGATGTCTATAAGGATGGCAGCGTTGGCAACATCAGGGTTGTGAAATCCGTTCAATCCGGGCCAGGAGGCTTGGATGAAGCCGCCATCAATGCCATTCGCGGTTTGCGTTTCCAACCTGGTAAAAGCGGTGGAAACGCGGTGGATACGACCGTTAACATACCTGTCGAATTTAAGTTAAATTAAGATATATTGGGAGTATTGAATGAAGTTTTACAAATTTGCGTTCTGCCTGCTGCTGGCACTCCTGGCAACGGGTGTTGTCCATGCAGCAATGGCAGTTCCTTCTTCAGGCACCAAGAAGCTGGATCTTAACGTTTACCATAACGTTGGAAACATGTGGCTGCGAGTTAGCAACTACGGTTTCTTCGGTTCCGGGGACGACATTGTTCCCCAATATCCATCCTTGGAATATCCAGGTGGCAGCGGATATGACTTCCTCTACCAGGGTGCCCTGTGGTTCGGCGCGAAGAAATATCGACGCGACGATGCCGGCAGGAAACTCTATTGGAAAGCCATAAACCCCAGCGCAGACAGCTCTGGAACCGTCGCTCAAGGAACCCCGGATTGGAGACCTTGGATGAAGCCAGTGGTGGATACCCTTGTAACAGTGGGATTCGATGGTGACTATGATCTCTACGAATTCCTGCCCGCCTACAACCCCCTTGTGGCAGGAAACGCCAACGCGACAGACCTTTACAATGCCTACAACGCATTGGATGGAGTCGCTACAGCCAGCACCCGCTACCAAAAGCGTGGGGTTGATGATGACGGTGATGGTATCATCGACGAAGATGGCGTGGGCTACACATTCCCGCTGAGGGCTGCGGATGAATTGCCCGCCCAATTCAGCAGTTTTGGCGGACTATACATTCACCAAACCCACAACTTTGGCATCATCAATGAGGGATACAACTCCGAAATATGGTTCCCATTGGGATTCATGGAGCTATCCGACACCTCAAACCCCACCTACTGCTTTACAATGCCTTATGATGATGATGGAGACGGACTGATCGATGAAGATGGCGCCCCGGTTTCTGAGCAGGATTTTATTTCCTACTATTACGACTACTGCCCTCTGGGCACAGTTGGAGACAGAGACCTGGGAGGCTCCAGAAGCCGCAACCTCCATGTGCCATTGAACTTGCGCGTTCGCCAGATGTCCTATCAATGGAGCTACGACTACATTAAAAACCTGGTTTATGTGGAATTCAACATCACAAACATGAACATCGCCACTCAGGACACCTTGTTCGATTGCGCCATGGGAATTTACATGGACTGTGACGTGGGTCCCCAGACCATGGGTCCAGAAAAAGCATCCGACGACCTTTCAGGATACGTGAAAGGAACCGGTTATGAATTTGCCTACACCTACGACGCCGACGGCGATGGAGGCTTGTCAACCGGTTTGGTGGGTGCCCGTGTTTGTACACCAGACCCGGAACAGCTCCAATTCCACTGCTGGTATTGGAAGGTTGGTGACGGCCCTGATGATTTCAAACCGTTGAATATGAACTACGCGCCCAAGCGAACGGCAAACGAAAAATATTGGCTTTTAACGGGTAGAAACCCCGATGAAAGCAAATTCGCGCCCCTGCGTCCGGAAGCGGCAGACCAGATGGAATATGAACAGCCATCTCCAACCGACACGCGTTTCCTTTTCTCCTTCTATGGAGACCAAAAAGGCATGACTGCGGCCAGCGATCAATCATGGAACCTTGCACCAGGGAAAACCATGAAAATCGTGGTGGCCGTGTTCCCTGGTAAGGACAAGGAAGACCTCAAGCGTACCGCGCGCTGGGCAAAAGAGATTTACGGCGAGGCCCAAACCCTGACCACGGTTGTTTTGCCGGATACTTTCCCCCACTACAACCCACCTGAACCACCTGAAATTCCAAAGCTTTTTGCTGAAATGTCCAACGGTGGAGATTGCATCGACTTGTATTGGGACAACCGCAGTGAATTCTCTTATGATACCAAAACTGTCAGCAGCGCCATCATAGGATGGCAGCATCCTGGCAGCGCAAACCTCATCCCCGGAATAGACAGCGATCCCAATTCTGTTGATTGGGCAAGCTATCCTTCCGAATTCCACCCCGCGGCTCTTTCAGACACCTTGAGTTACAACATGAACGCCTTGGTTAATCCTTTCACGGCATACCGATTGCGTCACGACTTCCAAGGTTATTCAGCCTGGGGACGTAGCGGCAGTGGCTCACAAGAAGCCTGGACAATGATTGAGCGCTGGGACAAGGTTGACACACCGCAAGACCTGATCGACTATGAAGTTAACTACGGCACTCAACAATTTATTGATTTTGGCGGTTACCTCGGAATCGATAAAGGCCTGCCAAATCCCAACCAATGGAAGAGTGATCTGACAAACGATGAAGCGGCAAATTATTATACCAAATTCACCGTGTTGGACGAAAACTATATGTTCACGAGCAATCCACCGGATCTGTTTAATGGTTGGCCCATCTATAATCCTGATGTGGATTGGAGTGTGGATATTGAAAGACAAGCCCAGGTCATTGCCGATGAATATGCCGGTCTGCCGATTAATACCGTTAAAATGATGCAGGCAAGGCTTTTCAAACACCCCGAAATCCGCAACGAAATCTTTGATGAGCTTTACGACTCAAAGTTGATCCCCCTGCCCGGACACGGTGGCCAGATCTACATACCCAGCAATCCCGATAATCCTGAAGATTATGAGGGCTTGTATGATCTTAAAGACCAACGTTTGGCCCGTAGATACTACCACTCACAGATCTTGTATCCTCCCAAAGGCGTTGAATATTACGTTGCGGTAACAGCCTATGACCGCGGCATTCCTTCAAACGACTTGAATTTCCTGGAAACTGGCCGCGACGCAGATGCCAACATGAAGATTTTCTTCCCCGGCACTCTCGCAAAAGAAAACATGGATAATATTTATGTGGTGCCAAATCCCTACATCGGAAGCAGCACCTTCGACGGCAGACGCCCCAAAGATGAAAAAGGTGATAAGAGCCGCAGACTGTGGTTTGTGAATCTGCCCCAGCAATGCAAAATCAGCATCTACACCTTGGCTGGAGACCTGGTTCAGGAGATTGATCATGATGGAGCCTACAACGCCGATATTATAACGGTGTCCAAGGCTGCAAATCATGGTCTCACCGCTTCCGGTATCCATGATTGGGATCTGTTATCAAAGCATAACCAAATCGTCGCGCCCGGAGTCTATATCTACTCCGTGCAAAACAAGGCCGACAACAAGACAAAAGTCGGCAAATTCGTACTGATTAAATAGGGGAGGAATTGTGAAAAAACATAGCCTTGTTATCCTGGCCATCAGCCTTCTGCTTTTGCCCGGTCTTCTGAGTGCCAAACCTTTTGGCAAGGTTGGAACCGCGGCCCTGCAATTCCTCAAACTGGGTGTGGATGCCCGCGCCATCGGCATGGGTGAAGCCTACACAGCCGTGACGGATGATATTTCCTCTGTATATTGGAATCCAGCCGGACTGGCCCCTGCCTTCGAAAACCAGGTTCTGGTTTCCCACACGAACTGGCCTGCCGGAATTATGCATGATTTTGTGGCGGGAACCTATACCAATGGTGTGCAAACCTTTGCCGCCTACGGATCCGTTCTCCACATGGACAAAATCGACATAACCGACGAAGAGACCTTTGGACCCACCGGGGAACAATTCACAAACAGTGACCTGGCCTTTGGTCTCAACTACGCTCAACAATTCACAAACAAGTTCTCCGCCGGTGTTGGCGTAAAATACCTGCGGGAAAACCTCTACACTTTCAGCGTGAACAGCTATGCCTTCGATGTTGGTTCCATGTACAACACCGGATTCAAAAACATCAAAATCGGCATGGCGCTGCGCAACTTTGGCCCTGATGTCCGCTACAGAGTGGACAACGATGGAGACGGACTTATCGACGAAGACCCCTTTGATCTCTTCGACAATGATGGAGACGGACTTATCGACGAAGACGGACCGGAAATTGAAAGCAAAATACCATTGAGCTTTTCACTGGGAATCAGCGGTGATATCATGCGCACCAACACGTCCCACTGGATTGTTTCAGCTCAGTTGGACAACGTGATTGACCGCATGGAAACCTGGAACCTCGGCACCGAATATAAGATGGGCAACCTCTTCCTGCGTGCCGGCTACCAAATTAACTATGATACAAACGGCTTCAGCGCTGGGCTTGGATATCAAATCCCCACCCGCTTTGCCATTATTCATGTGGACTACGCATACACAGATATGGGCGCCCTCGCAGAAAATTTCTTGAAAAGCGCTCACCGCCTGTCCATCAAATTCAAATATTAAATGATGACCCTATTAAAGAATAATATGGAGGAAAGAATGAAAAGAACCATAATGGTCATATTAACCCTTGGCTTGGTGTTCTCCTTCGCTTTTGCAAAAGAGATGCAGCCAGGAACAAACCTTAAAGTGCTGCCCACACCAGAACTGGATGTAAACAAGATCCAGGCAGCACCCAGATATGGCGATTCAGCTGCCAAAACTGCCCCGCAGTACACTTTCATCACCACCCCCACTTCAATTATCACAAACTACTACGACTACATGATTGGCAGCTACAACGGCTTGCCCCTCAGAGTGATTCCCCAGGATCAAGGTGGCGGATACTTCATGGCTTACCATGGACGCCGTCAACCCACCACAACCCGCCGCGCCTTCTACGCCCACTTGGATGAATATGGCAACGTTGTGAACAACAACGAAATCACCAGCGTCCAAAACAACGAAGGCTATGCCACCGTGGCTGTGGACCCTGTTTCTGGAAAGCCCCTGTATGCCTGGCATGGCAATCATGACAGCGACGCTGAATTGGAAGTACAGTTTGCTTCCGACGCCTTCATCGCTGGCATTTCCGGCCTTTTCAACGACGTGCAAGTTGCCATCGACAACCCGCAAACCATCACCGCTCCAAACGGAACAAGCACCAACAACAATGAATTCATCTGGCCCACAGCTCAGGTCGGCCCTTCCCCCGTGGATGGCAAAAGAAGAGTGTATATCGCTGCCAGAAACTCTGAATCCATTGCGTATGGCCCTTCCGAAAACCTTCAGATTGCCTATGCGGATTTTGACGGCGATGAGATTGAAATGGGCATGCCCATGGTTTGGAATCACATCACCATCCCGGAAATGAACGCCTGGAACATGGATACCAACGAATGGCGCCGCCCCTTCCACGCTCTCACAACCGACAATGCCGGCAATCTCTACTATGCTGGATACCACTTTGCCACCGATGGTGATGGAGTGGATAACATCATCGAACCTGACATCGACATCTTTGTGTGTCCGAACTATGGTCAGGGAACCTGGAGCCGCGTGACCGCGTATAGCTGGAAACAAGCTTGGAATCCTCCTGGAACAATAGGTGGAGACGGCTATTTCCAAGATGACGACGGTGCCGTTCCGGATGATGAACTGATTTACAGCTTGGCAAACTCTTCTCATATCAACGCCAGTGTTGACGATTATGGACGCGTCCACGTTTTTGGCGTTTGGGCGCTTTCCACCAAGGACAGCGGCTATTGGCCCCCCTACCAGGTTGTTAAAGAATTCGTTTTTGATCCTGCCGATCAAAGCATTGTCGTGAACGACGTGCATCCTAAAAAGCATCCCGACGACGATTACAACGAAACCTTCATCCCTTGGGACATGGAAGCTCCTTTTGGCGAGCCCGAATACAGCCAGGCTGAGGATGGCAACTTCTATCTGGATATGGCCCTGCTTTATGGCCACCCTGGATTCACCTGGCCCTTCCCCCACTGGGATAGAACCGCTCACAGTGATGCCATGTTCTTCCACTACAACAATACCAAAATCACCGATTCCAACGGACACGGCATGATGGCAGCGGTTTGGCAGGATTGCCAACGCGCCTATTGGTATAACATTGACTCCGATGTGGACTATATGGCCTATTCAAACACCCCCGAGATTTTCATCGCCGTGACTTCGGACAATGGTGCCTCCTGGAGCGAGCCCATCAAGCTGAACAACCAGGAAATTCCTGAATTCTCCGGCATCAAACCCATGTGGGTTTATCCCGCTGACCACGTGCTTTACACTGGCATGCAGGGTAACAACAAGGTTGGAAAACTGGGTATTATGTTCTACAACGACTTCACCTGGGGCTCCAATGCCATCGATCCTTCCTACCACCCGAACCCAGACGGCGGCGAAGTAATGTTCATGGAACTGGAAATTGTTTTCCCGATTGGAACTTCAGCCGACGACCCAACCATTCCTTCTGTCAGCAATATGCTGCGTCAGAACTATCCCAACCCCTTCAACCCTGAAACCACCATCAGTTTCGACCTGCCCAAAGCTGGAAACGTGAACCTTGGCGTGTACAACACCAAAGGTCAGTTGGTGAAAACCCTTGTGGACGGAAACCTGAACAACGGACGCCAGAGCTTCGTTTGGAACGGTACCGATGCCCAGGGTCAGCCTGTTTCCAGTGGTCTCTATTTCTATCGTCTCAGCACGAACGGCCAGGTGGAAACCAAGAAAATGATGCTGATGAAATAAAGCATCCCCAATATATCTGAAGACCCGGAAACCTTCCGGGTCTTTTTTTTGTCTTCTGCCCACCCTCATCGGATGTGGAATTTCCCTTGACAATTATTTACCGCTCAAAATACTGATGCAGAGATGGATTCTTGTTTTGCTCAAAATGATAACTCCATTCCAAAATAGATTGTGTGATTTTTGATCCGGCCTGCCGGATTCAGGAAAAAGAAGACTACAGACAGGAGAGAGATATGAAACGTATTTGTTTACCCACCCTTATCCTTATGCTGCTACCGGGCTTGCTTTTGGCAGGCGCCATGGTTCCCGGCCCGCAGCCCAAAGCTCTTGCATCCCCACCCGGATACAGGCTGTCAGCCAACAGGTATGTCCCGGCCTACACTTTCACAAAAAACCCCACTGCCATCATCACAAACTATTATGACTACATGATCGGCAGCTACAACGAAATCCCGCTCAACGTGATTCCCGCTTCCGAAGGCGGCGGATATTTTATGACCTACCATGGACGACGCCAGGCAACCTCGACCCGCCGCATCTTTTACACCCACTTGGACGATGTTGGCAACGTTATCAACAACAACGAAATCACCAGCATCCAAAACCATGAAGGCTTTCCAGGCATGGCAGTGGACCCCGTCACAGGAAAACCCATGTATGCTTGGCACGCGAATATTGATGATGACGCAGATCTTGAAGTTGAATTCACCTCAGATGCCTTCATGGCAGGAATCTCAGGCCTCTTCAACGACATCACTTTGCTTAGCGACTCCCCCATCGAGATCCATCCTCCAAACGGAAGCCCCACCAACGATAACGCCTTCATCTGGCCCTGCATGGTAATCGGGCCATCTCCCCAAGCTGGCAAGCGTCGCGTTTACGTGGGCATGAGAAACAACACTTCCCACGCCATGAGTGGAAACCCCAGCGAAAACATGTATATCGCTTTCGCGGATTTTGACGGCGACGATATCGAAATGGGCGGAAACCTGGTTTGGAACTACACCTCCATTCCCGAGATGGACGCTTGGAACCACGATACTGTTGAATTCCGCCGCCCTGCCGGAACTTTGACAGTGGACAACGCTGGAAACCTCTATTGGGCTGGACACCACATTGCTTATGATGAGGATGATAACTATCTGGACGAAGGCGATATGGATGTGTTTAAATGTCCCAACTATGGAGAAGGCACCTGGATCCATTACAGCGCCTACGGAGATATTCCAACCGTTAATCCGAATCAAGCACCTAATGATTCAACCGGCTATTACACCGACCCTGACAATGGAGATATCCCTTACGGTGACAACGGAGAAATGTATTTCGGCATCATTAATTCCGGTCATATAAACGCCGTGGTCGGAAACGATGGCAAGCTTCACGTGCCCAGTATCTGGGGTCTTAGAACCTACAACGGTTACTACTATCCAGCCCTTCAATTCGTGAAGGAATTCATTTTCGACATTCAAACCAACGAATTCCAAATCAAAGACATTTATCCGCAACAAGATCCAGATGACGACTTTAACCTGACCTTCACGCCCTGGGATATTGAGGCGCCCTGGGGAGATGTGGATGAATACGGAGGCGATGCCTCCAGCGGTTACTATCCGCTGATGGTGACTGCGTGGCCTTTCCCCCACTGGGATCAAACCGCCCACGATGACGCCATGTTCTTCCACTACAACGGCGTAAAACTCTCCGAACCCAATGATCACGGCATGATGGTCTGCGTTTGGCAGGATTCCCAACGCGCCCGCTATTATAACTACTATTCAGAAACCGATTATCTCCCCTACGCCCAAACCCCTGAAATCTTGATTTCTGTTTCTCCCAATTATGGTCACAGTTGGAGCGATCCCATCAACCTGAATAATGTGGAAACACCCGAAATGAGCGGTATCAAGCCCATGTATGTCTATCCCGCGGATTCAGTAATCTACACCGGTATGCAGGGTAATAACAAGGTTGGCAAAATTGGATTCATGTTCTACAATGATTACACTTGGGGTTCACACGTAAACTCCCCCGCCTATCACCCAAACCCTGACGGCGGCGAAGTGATGTTTATGGAACTCGAAATAGTATTCGCGCTGCATGACCCTGCGGTGGACGACCAAAACATTCCCCCTGTCAGCAAAATGCTGCTGCAAAACTATCCCAACCCCTTCAACCCTGAAACCACCATCGCCTTCGACCTGCCCCAATCCGGCACAGCCAAACTGGAAATCTACAACACCAAGGGACAGCTCATTAAAACTCTGGCCAACGGCCAACACGATTTCGGCCGCCATTCCTACGTTTGGAACGGCACCGACAACCAGGGAAACAGCGTCTCCAGCGGTCTCTACTTCTATCGCCTCAGCGCCAATGGTCACAGCGAAAGCCGCAAAATGATGTTGATGAAATAATCCTAAACCCAAATTCAAGACAGACCCGGATTTCCCTTCCGGGTCTTTTTTTTTGCTATCATGATAATTTGGATAAATTGGGTTTGTTGGGTCTGGCTTTGCAGCTATTTTTCTGTTTCTAACATATTGGTCACCACGGCTTTAGGACTCAATCATTCCCCAGTTTAGCCCGTTCTCTCTGGATGAAAACCCCATCGAATTTATCTATTTCAGGACGGCGCACTCTTGACTCGAGGCCTTAATCACTTCTTAATCAAGCCTTAATCAAGCGTTAATTATTAACGCTTGATTAAGGCTTGATTATCACTTGATTAAGAGCTTGGAACAAGGAAGGGAAAAGGTAAAGACATACGAATCAATAAGATGGATTAAAAAAATGTGTTTGGAGGGCCAGCTCTTACTTTTTCAGCATGAGCCAGATGAAGAAGGGACAGCCCACCGCGGCTGTGATGACCCCCACAGGGAGTTCGATGGCGGCGATATTTTTCGCGATAAGGTCGCAAAACAGCAGAAAAATGCCCCCGGCAGCCAGGGACCAGGGATAGACCCGTTTTTGCCCGGAAGGGATGAAAAACCGCACAACGTGAGGGATTATCAGCCCCACAAAACCAATGATGCCGGCATAGGAAACCGTTATTCCGATGAGCAGGGAAGTGAGCAGGAAAATCTCTTTGCGGGTGCGCGCCACATCGATGCCCACGCTTCCGGCATATACGTCTCCTCCGCTCATGATATCCAAGGCGGTTGAACGGAAATAAAGCCAGACCATTATCAACAGCGACAGCCCTGCCAATATCAGGAAAAACTGCCATTCAGAACGGGTAAAAACATGCCCCAAGTTACCCATCAGGGTTCCCAGGATAATCATCGTATCTTTTTGAAACAGATACATAATCAGCGAGATTCCCGCCGAGAAAAACATCCCGGCAATCACACCCGCAATCAGCAAACGGCTGCGATCGAAACTGCCTTTTCTCTGAGCCAGATGCCAGACCAAAAAAAGCGTTGCCGTCGCACCGATAAATCCGCCCAAAGGCATCAGCAAGCTGAAACCCAGAACCCCCAGCAGAATGGAACCGAAAGCAGAACCAGAGGAGATTCCCAAGATATAGGGTTCCGCCAGAGGGTTTGCCAGCATGAGCTGATAGACCGAGCCGATGCCAGCCAGCGCCATGCCGGTGAAAACTGTGAGAATGAGACGGGGCAAACGCAGTTGCAGAACGATGTTGCCATCTGCCCCACCTCCAAAAAGATACAGCAAAACCACAAGCAAGCCGGCAAAAGCGAGCAAAATGGCAAAAAGGTGGTTTCGCTTCATTAATCTCCGCTTCAGGGATAGAAAAGCCGATTCAGGCGTCTCAAACCTTCCAAGGCTCGCGGCGTGGCGCGCAGAATCAGATCGGGGTCGATGTCTTTTTCAAAATAAATCCGCTTGTTTTGGATGGCGGGAATATCTTGCCATCCTTTGCGGGAAAGAATGGATTCCAGACTGACTTCCGAATAGCAGATAATGATATCCGGATTCGCCTTCACCACGTCTTCTGCGCTGATGCGGGCATAATCTCGCTCCAAAACGCTGAAGATATTATCCCCACCTGCGCTTTCAATCACTTCTCCCACATAGGATTCGTCGGAAACGCTCATCAACGGATCGCGATAGATTTCCAGATAGACCTTGGGTTTGGGCAGATCCGCCGTTTGGGACCTCATTTCAGCAAACCCCTTGCGCAGGCTGTCCGCCACCGTGGCTGCTTGTTTTTCCCTCTGGATCAGACTTCCAATCTCAACAATGATATTGGGCAGGTCATCCAATTTACGGGGATGGAAAGTGTGAACCTGCAAACCAGTTTTGGCAAGCTCCGCAGCCAGGGCTTCCTGTTCCAGACCAGCCGTGAAAACCATATCTGGCTTTAAAGCCAGCACTTTTTCCATGTCAACGGCGCCAAAATTACCAACCTGGGCAAGCTCCGCCAACTCTGGAGGATAGTCGCACTCACGGGTGACGCCAACCATAAGTTCCACGCCATCCAAGCTGGCGATTATCTCCGCCAATTCCGGCGACAGGACAACAATCCTCAGGTCACCCTCATTGGAGGCGTTTTTCCAGCAGCCGCCCAAAAGCAGCAAAACCAAAAAACCGCCCAGCAAAGTCGAAATTCTTTTCAATTTAGTATATCCACCTTTATCTGTTTGTAGTCGTCAATCCACGCCATTTCATTTTTTATTTCCGTGATGTCTTTATTTGTGAGCCTCACACATCCATGCGACACGTTTCGTCCGACACTTGATGGCGCGCTGGTTCCATGGATGCCAATGCCAATCCAGCTTCCCTTGGAAAAGCTGCCACGCCCTGTGTTCAAAGATATGAACCAGGGTCCATAAACTCCAGGCCCACTCTGTTTTCCAGTGAAGGGAGACGTGAAGCGCCAAGTGCTGGAACTATAGATTCCGGTAACGTAGTAGTGTCCTTCCGGTGTGGCCATATCGTTTTCGCGGGTTTTATCCTTTGCGTTTTTTCCGCTTGCCACCGAGTATGTTTTCATAAGTTGCCCGTCTTTATATAGATGCAGTTTATGTTTGCTCTTTTGAATGATGATATAGTAGCCTGTGTTAACATTTCTTGGCTCGCGATTGTTCCAAGCCTCGAGACTGTCCGTATAGGCCGGGAGGATTTTTAAAACGCCGTGTTCAGTATAAAGGCTTTCCTCAAAATCCAAACCAACCTGGCCCCAGACTGTGCCGACAAAGCCAAGCATCAGCAAAATGAAAAGCAGAATCCTGCCATCTCGAATATGTCTCAATTTTTCCACCTCTTTTTTGATCCATATATTTCACACCCCGTTCACCATTACGGGAAATTACATTTGGCGGCGGGTGTGATATTTGTCAACTGCTTTTTGTACTCCGCAAATTATCAAATCCTGCAGATAATCCCTCTGGCTCCAAAATCTCGTGGAAAATGTATCATGATTTTTTCGGTTGACGTATTTGCGCATGGTAAATATACGGAAACTTAGCCCCATCTTGGGCTTTAACAACTATATCGCTATTTCAGGAGAATAATAATGAAACGCATAGTTTTGCTGATGTTGGCGCTGTGTTTTGTGGCGCTGTCAGCTCAAAAACCCGACCCCAAAGCCACTGTTGGCAAGATTGATGACAAGACCTACACCTACGCGGAATACGAGAAGATTTTGAGCAACTACTTTAAATACCATCAGGATCAAAAAGGAAAACCGCTCACCGACGACGAGAAAATCGACCTGAATAACCGCTGTTGGGAAGAATTGGTGGGACGCTATGTCTACGATAAAGCCATAAAAGCCGGAAAAATCAAGCTCACAAATCAAGAGTTGCTCCGTGAAGCCAAAAAGAACCCACCCGCCGCGGTGAAAAATATTCCAGATTTGAAAACCAAGGGCAGATTCGATAAAAAACTTTATGAAAAAGCTTTGGATGAAAACAAACAATTCCGAGAAGCGGTAATCGCCGAAGTGAAAGCCCTGTATCAATATACCAAGCTTTTGGAAACCATCCGCAATGAAGCCACTATATCAGAAGAGGAAATTCGGCAGGACTGGGCACACAACGCTGAAACCGTGGATGCCAAAATCATCTTTTTCGACGCGAACCGCATGGCCAATGTGGTCGCCAGTGATGATGAAGCCCGCCTTTTCTATCAGGAAAGGATGGAAGAATACCGTAAGGACGATTGTCGGCGCTACAGTTTTGTGAAGTTTTCCGGTGGGCCCAGCACGCAGGATTCCCTGCAGGTGCGGGAACAGGTTTGGCAGCTTTATCATGAACTGCTTGAGGGAGCGGATTTCGCA
The DNA here is from genome assembly GCA_012522635.1 of Candidatus Cloacimonadota bacterium. Taxonomy (NCBI): domain Bacteria; kingdom Pseudomonadati; phylum Candidatus Cloacimonadota; species Candidatus Cloacimonadota bacterium. The sequence continues at coordinate 16,596 of JAAYKA010000036.1, read as the reverse complement.
GAGATGGCACAAGAACACTCTGCTGATCCAGGCTCCGGCGCTACTGGCGGTGACCTCGGCTGGTTTGGCCGCGGCAGAATGGTGCCTGTTTTTGAGGAAACGGCTTTTGCAACCCCCGCCGGGCAAATCGCGGAACCGGTTTTGTCCAACTTTGGTTGGCACATCATTGAAACCCTGGACCGGCGTGGTTCTGGACCCAATGAGGAAGTCTCTGCCCGCCATATTTTGATTCGCATCGAAGCCAGCCAAACAACAGCGCAAAACATGAAAAAGGAAAGCCTTCAACTGCATGAGCTTGCAAGAAAAAAGGGCTTGGAGACTGCCGCGATTGAGATGGGCGTGGAAGTTCAGGAATCCGGCGTTTTCCAAGCAAAAGATGCCTTTATTCCCGGTATTGGAAGGGATTCAGCGTTGACAGCTTTCGCGTTTGAAAACGATGAGGGAGCATTGGCAGAGCTGTATTATTCCCCTTCCGGAGACGCTTTCGTTTGCGAATTATCCGGCGTTTATCCCACATATTATCCCAGCTTTGAAGAAGAAAAAAACAGAGTGATGAACAACGCGACCAGCGCCAAGCGAGGTCACACCATGAACGCCATGGTTCAGGATTTCATTGCCAAACTCAGCCCCGAACAATATCTACAAGGTGCGGAGCGGGATAGCATCCTGGTGGTGGAAATCAGTGGACACAAAAAGGGTGACAATATCAGCTCTGTTGGCAAACACGCAGAGATTGAAGAAGCACTGTTCAACACTCCGGAAGGTACTTTCGCACCCCTGATCAGCGAAGCGATGCGCTGGTTTTTGGTGAAGGTGGAAAAACACCAGCAGCCCGACAATGCTATCTGGGAAACGAACAAAAAGAACTTGATTTCAGAAGCCAAAGACAAGGCTCGCCAGGATCACCTAAATGATTGGTATATTAAAGAACGCCAAAAGGTTAGCATCATCGACAATCGCCGTGATTATTACGATCTTGGTTCTGCCGGAAGGATTATCCAGTTATAGATTAAAGCCCATATTTGTTTGAGAGCCGGTGGTTTTTATGCCGCCGGCTTTTTTGTTATTGCCCTTCAGGATGGAAATGAATCATCACCCGCCGCAGCCCGCTTTCGTAATGTTCCATCAGTTTTTTTTCAACTTTGTGAGCAATCACATGACCCTCATTCACGCTGATATCGCCATCCACACAGATGGTCAGCTCCAATGTGTAGGTGGTTCCAAAGCGATGAATGCCAAGCTCATCAATGCAGCGCACCCCATCCACGGACATGGCGATTTCCCGCACCTGATTGCCAAATTCCTTGTCTGGAACGGCGTCCATCAGTTCAGCGGAAGACTCCATAATGATGGAAATACCAGTTCGGAAAATGAAAATGGCGACAACCGCGCCCGCCGCGGGATCCATCCAAATCCAGCCCAAACGCGCAGCCACCACACCCACAATCACAGCGGCGGAAGCCATGATGTCATTCAAATGGTCATCAGTCAAAGCTTTAAGCGTGGGATTTCCTGTGTAGCGCCAGTTTTTTTTGCTGACCATGTAAAGCTGGATTTTGAGAATAAATGTGATCGCTGCTATCACCAGCACCCAAATTGAAGCTTCTCTGATTTGTGAGTGCCCCACCGCGAGTCCATATATTTTGTTTATGGATTCGAAGAAAATGGCGATGCCGGTGGTGATGATGAAAGCGCCCACCACGATGGCGGAAATGCTTTCGAGCTGTCTGTGTCCATAAGGGTGTTCATGGTCTGCGGGTTTGTTTGCCTGACGCATGAAAATCTTGACCGCAACGTAGTAAACCACATCGGAAGTGGAGTTTATACCATCCGCCAGCAGTGCCTGTGAATGCCCAAAAATACCGAACACGGTTTTCAACAAGGCAAGAATCACATTGCTGAAAAGACCGATGTTCACCGTTTTGGCGGTTAGACGGTCACGATCTCTCATGCCTGCAACTCCCGTAAATCGGGTAAATCCATGTCTGTAAAAGCTTGGCGAAGTTTGGCGCGAAAATCTGCCGCGTCGATGGCACGGCTGCCAACTGCATGGGAATTTATGGCCCAAGCCTTGATTTTGAAAGGAATCAACACTTCCGGATTGCATTCTTCCACGAAACGTTCCAGATTTGTTAATCCGAGTTTTAAACATTCCGGATGACGTAACAGAATACGGACTTTGGATTCAATGAAAGTTGTTCGCAGCGTTTTATATACCGAATCTGTCACAGCTCCGGGGATGTAGATGGATTCCACTTTGCCTTCCAGAAGCTTTTTCAACTCTTTTTCGTTGCCAAACATGGAGCTAATCTGGGTTCGTTGCCAGGCACCATCCTGGAAAAGATGAATGCTTTCGGAAGCCAGCAGCAGCGCTGTTTTCGGCTCCGGATTTGCGGGAACGGGGAGTTCGTTTAATATCCGCAGCCGTCGGATTTCATTTACGATTGAATCCAGGCTGCCAAAACTGGCGCCAATCACGGCTGCAACGGCGTCCACGGCTTTTGAGAGAGCGATGGATTTTCGATCCAGAGAGCCATCAATCAACACCTTGCCGGCGCCCAAGGAATTCATGGTCTGCAGCACCCTGATTTGATCTTTCACCGAAGAGGGTCCGGTGATTTCAGTCTGCAATTCAACCAGGCTTTTTGCCAGCCAAAGCTGTCGTTTTGCGGAGCTTTCAGGAAGTTTTTCCATGATGTCAACACCGCTGCCGTGGTCATCCAAGGTCTTGGTATCACAGCAAAAAATGGTATTCGGACCCAGTTTTACCGCTGGCTTGGGAGTTTTAAAAACGCTGTCGCGTTCCTCACCGTCTATTCCAGTGCTAAAAACACCCCAAGTCCCGCTTTGGCGCAGGCTGAGAAGATGGTTGAGCAGGGTGGTTTTTCCCGCGTTTTTGCTGATGCCGACAATGGCAATCGAGCGCAAGCTGGGCTCCAGGACCCAATCAAAAGGGCCCTGTCCTGCTCCTTTGACCATGAGTTTTTCCGGTCTTATTTTTTGCGGCGCTTGTTGCGACGTGTGTCAGCGGGACCAATGGAAACTTTTTTGCCACGCAGAAGCTCCATCACGCCTTCAGTGGAACGTCTTTCGGTTTTACTGAGCGCCTTGAATTTCTTGTTGTCCTGCTCTTCAAATTCCGGTTCTGTGTAGGCGGTTATGAAGCCTTCATAGTTGCGCAAAACCACCCTACCCGGCATCTGGGAAATGAGATAATTCGGCATCACGGGGATTTTTCCGCCACCGCCAGGAGCGTCCACAACGTAGGTGGGAACGCAAAGCCCAGAAGTGTGCCCACGCAGGGATTCCATAATCTCAATCCCTTTCGAAACGGGGGTGCGGAAGTGAGAGATTCCATCCGACAGGTCACACTGGTAGATGTAATAGGGGCGCACGCGATTGCGTACCAAACCATGCACCAGTTCCTTCATCACGTCAACGTGATCGTTGATGCCTTTTAACAGCACGGATTGGTTGCTCAGCACAACGCCGGCATCTGCCAAGCGTGCCAAGGCATCCGTTGCTTCTTTTGTAATCTCGTTGGGATGGTTGAAATGCGTGTTCAGCCACACAAACTTATACTTTTTGAGGACTTCGATCAAGCCATCGGTAATGCGCTGCGGCATCACCACAGGCGTGCGGGTTCCCAAACGCACGATGTCCACGTGTTTAATCTCAGCCAAGCGTCCCAAAACTTCGTCAATGCGCGCATCGCCCAAGGTGAGTGGATCGCCGCCGGAAAGAATTACGTCGCGAACCTCTTTGTGTTCGCGAATGTATTCTATGGCTTTGTCAACGTCCTTTTGGGGCATGGGCGCGTCGGTTTCACCAGCTTTTCTCCTGCGTGTGCAATGACGGCAATACATTGAACACTGGTCTGTCAGCAAAAGCAAAACGCGGTCTGGATAGCGATGAGTCATTCCAGGCACGGGCGCGTCGGCATCTTCATCCAGCGGATCGGGCATATCAGAAGGATCCCGTCTGCTTTCTTCAATACGTGGTATGGCCTGCAGACGCACAGGGTCATTGGGGTTTTTGGGGTCAATAAGCGAAAGATAATATGGTGTGATCGCCATACGGAAAGAGAAACTCTTGGACTTTGCCACGGCTTCCTCTTCGGGCAAGAGCTGGATGTATTGTTTCAGGGTTTTAAAATCAGTGATTCGGTTACGTAGCTGCCAGTGCCAGTTGTTCCATTCTGCGGCAGTGGCGATCGAGCGTATTTTTTTTAATTCCGCCATAATTTACCTCACAAATCGGTATATCTTTCTTTGAAGAGCTGCATCAAAACTGGGTTTCGGCGCAGCAGGTCGATGGAAATGGCTGCGTGGCTGCGGGCATATCCATTGCCCAAAATCATATCCACGTCCGCACCGATTCCTTCCGCGCCCAAAGCCGCTTTGGTGAAAGAAGTGGCCATGGAAAAGAAATAGACGATGCCGCGGTCTTTGCAAGCCATGATGCAGGGAAGCTCGGTATCTTCGATGTTTACAACGTTTATCACCACATCCGCCATCTTGCCATCAGTGAGGCGCGCAACTTCTCTTTGGATGGTGAGCGCGTCGGTGGCATCAGACAAAATCACCTCGTGACAGCCAGTGTCCTTCAAAGTTTGGATGTAATTCGGATTGCGGACGATACCAATCACCTTTCCGGAAACACCGACTCTTTCACGGGCAACGGCGTTGCAAAGTACCCCGCTTTTACCATTTGCGCCCAAGATTACAACTGTGTCACCGGGTTTTGCCAAGCGCTCAACCTGAGCAGGCGCGCCAGCAACGTCCAAAACGGAAAGCGCCAAGTTTTCATCCATATCGTCAGGAAGCTTTGCGTAAATGCCACTGCTGAAAAGGATGGCTTGACCTTCGATTTCAACTTGATCTTTATCCAGCAGGACACGCTTGACCTTGTCGATTTTCAACGGCGTCAGTGAAAGTGAGACCAAGCTGGCGACTTTGTCTCCCACCTTAATCTGGTCTTTCATCTCGAAATTTGGGCCAATCTGAGCCACGCGCCCAATCAGCATTCCTCCGGAACCTGTGTCCTCGTTTTTGTGTTTGCCTGTGCGGTTCACCAAGTCGATTGCGTGTTCGCCAAAGGCTTTTTCGAGGTCGGTGTGGCCTTGCGCGGCAAGTTTGTTTTTAATCTGGTGGAAAGACGCGGAATCCACATTCAGGCGAATCACGTCGATAAGCAGTTCATTATCCCAGATTTCGCTCATATCATTGTTCAAAACCCGCGCCGGCTGGGGCAAAACGCCCTGAGGCTCAATTACACGGTGTGTTCCAAAACGGCAGCCGCCAGTTTTCATTTTCAACTCCCTAAGATGCTGTGATCTATTGTTTTAATTGATTTTAATCTTTAAAGACATATTTTAAAACCCACGCCTTTTGTCAAGCACAATGCACGCTCATCAAGGTTAAAGCGCATCAGCGACCAGCCTTCTTTGCGGCATTCTAATCTTGTGGCAAAATAAAGAGTTCGGGGCGGTTAAAATCGTAATACATCACCCTCAGGCTACCAGATTCGCTGTAGGAATAAATCGCCAGGTGGGTTTCGTCAAAAATCCAGCCCACCATCTCACGTTCATGATCCACATACACCGCATCACCATGCATTTTATGTAGCCAGTCCAACACAGATTGATCTTGTTCTTTGGAGTTTTCGGCATTGTATTCAACGCTCCAACCATGGATCAAACCTGTATCTGAATCCACATACACAATCACAAAATCCACCCAGGGGGAAAGCTCCGTTTCATAGAGAACGGCATTGCCCAAAACCTTGCTGGCAAAAAAGCCCTGGTTCGCCAATAGTGAATCAGCAAAATCAAGTTCATCCAAAAAATTTAAGCCATAGAGGCCGCCCTGCGCGGCGAGGCCAAAGGCTAAAATCATGAGTATCAAGCTAATCAATAATTTCTTCATCGTGTTTTACCATATATCTTCATGTGCGCATCAAATCCGGCGGCGCTCCAGACGTCAACAAAAATCCCCATATTTGCACTGACACGTCCTGTTGGAAGCAAAATCTGTCTTGACAAGAATGCGGCTTGCAAATCCTTTTTCCCTACATTAGGAGAAAATCATGATTGAAGTTATAGAACAAATTTGCGTGGGTTGCGGGGCTTGCATCCAAGCCTGTGCCTACGACGCAATCCACCTGGAAAACCAGATTGCGGTCATTGATCAAGATAAATGCACCCTTTGCGGAGCCTGCGTCCAGGCTTGTCCCTTCGACGCCATCGTAATCAGAAAAAGTGGCGAAGTTCCCACCGATAAAGACGATTACAGAGGCATCTGGGTCTATGCGGAACAAAAAGATGGCGTAATCGCTCCCGTAGTTTTTGAACTACTTGGCAAGGGCCGAGACCTCGCAGACCAGATGGAAACAGAGCTCAGCGCTGTTTTACTGGGCGAAAGAGTGGAGCATTTGACCTCGGAACTCATCGCCCACGGCGCCGATCAGGTGATTTTGGTGGATGACCCCCAGCTCAGCGGATTTCGTGACAGCCGCCACGCCAAAGCGCTCACCGAACTTTCCCGCGAATACAAGCCCGCGGTTATCTTGGCTGGGGCCACAGTTGCGGGTAGATCCTTCATTCCACGCGTTGCAGTGCAGCTCCACACAGGCCTTACTGCGGATTGCACCGGCTTGGAATATGATCCCGAAACTCAAAACTTGCTGCAGACACGCCCCGCTTTCGGAGGCAACATCATGGCCACGATTGTCACCTCCAATCATCGACCCCAAATGGCAACCGTACGCCCCAAGGTGATGAACGCGCTCGAACGGGATGACAGCCGCTCTGGAATCGTGATCCAAAAACAGATCATTTTTGATTTTGAAGAAGATGACTGCGCCTGGCTCGGCTTTGAGGCCGAAAAAACCAGTCTCGTGAACATCACTGAGGCAAATATCATTGTGTCCGGCGGCAGAGGGCTGAAGGAAGCCAAAAACTTTGCCCTTTTGGAAGAACTGGCGGAAGCGCTGGGTGGAGCGGTGGGCGCATCACGTGCCGCGGTGGATGCTGAATGGATTCCATATTCACATCAGGTTGGTCAAACCGGAAAAACCGTAAAACCTACAATCTATATTGCCTGCGGAATCTCCGGTGCCATTCAACACCTGGCTGGAATGTCATCTGCCGACTATGTTATTGCCATCAATAAAGATCCGGACGCGCCCATTTTCAAAATTGCCGATCTGGGCATCGTGGGTGACCTTTTCGAGGTTGTGCCCGTGCTCACCAAAATGGTGAAAGAACACAGGCAATGACGGCTTTTTCAGATTCGCCAACGCTCGACGTCTGTGAGATATTTTACAGCCTGCAGGGTGAATCATCTTTTGCGGGACTTCCCTGCATTTTCATCCGTCTCAGTGGCTGCAACCTGCACTGCAAATGGTGCGACACACAGTATGCCTGGGAACCCGGTACACCCATGGGAATCCCGCAGATTCTGGATCAGATACGCGCCTATCCCACAAAACTTGTCGAAATCACCGGAGGCGAGCCCCTGCTACAGGATGGCTGCCCAGATTTGATGCGGTCTCTTGGGGCACACGGATATACTGTGCTGCTCGAAACCAACGGCTCCATTATATTGGACAAGGTGCCGCCCCAAGTGATTAAAATCGTGGATGTTAAATGTCCCGGCAGCGGACACGGTGATTCTTTCCTAATAGAAAATCTGACTTATTTAGAGCCGCATGACGAGCTGAAGTTTGTGATCGCCGATCGAAGCGACTACAACTTTGCGCAGGATTTTATCAGGAAAAACAACCTGAAGAGCAAGCAGCTCATTTTTTCGCCGATTGTTTCTTTCCTTGAACCCAAAATCTTGGCACAATGGATGCTGGAAGACGGATCTGGCGCGAGACTGCAACTTCAATTGCACAAAATCCTGAGCATTGCCTGAGCTTTCATAACCACCAACAAGACACATAATTACCAGCCTTGCAATTCAAAAACAAAAAAAACACTTTACTAAAATGGCACCTTGGCAGAAATAGGCGCCAACTCTACTGTGGAGGAAGAATGCAAATTTTAAGACCTCGTCTCCTGGTTTGCCTGGTGCTGCTACTTGGTGTTGGCAGCCTGTTTGCCGTCGGAGAAACGATCTACGAGATCGTTGTGCGCGGAAACAAGGCTGTCTCGCCGCAGATGGTGACCACTTCGATCACCCTGCGCACCGGCGACGCGCTTGACCCGGAAGAAGTTGCCCGCTCAATCAAGCAACTGTATAAGATGCGGATGTTTTCTGACATCCGGGTTTTCACGGAACCATATATGGCCGGCGTGAACCTGATCGTGGAAGTGAAGGAAAACCCGGTTTTGGCATTTGTGGAATACAAAGGCATGAAAGCCGTGAAAAAAGAACGCCTGGATGAGCTTGTCACCGTGAGGGTGGGAACATTTTGGTCGGATTTTCAGAAGCACGATCTGGTAAGCAAACTCACATCCGAATACCACAGCAAGGGTTTCAGCAACGCCAAAATAAGCTTGGAAGAGACTTTTGATAGCGATGGCAAAATCCGCGTTTTGGTCAACGTTGAAGAAGGCAACCGTTTGGCAATTAGCGCGGTGACCTTTGTGGGAAACGAGAATTTTGACGACAAGACACTGCTTAAAAGGATGAAGACCAAACCCGCGAATATTTTCCGTTCCGGACGCTTCGAACAGGATAAATTCGACCAAGATCTTGTCAAACTGGCCGATTACTACAAGAAAAACGGCTATATCGACGTGGCTATCGGACCACATGAGCTGATTTCCACCGGCGAACGCACCCAGGAACTGGTCCTTCAGATTCGCGAGGGTCAGAGATACACATTTTCTGGCATAAGTGTGAGCGGAAACGAGCATTTCACCACAGAAAAAATCAGCGAAGTTTTCACCCTGAAACATAACGAACCCTTCGACCAGACAAAATTTGACGAACAATTGGCACGAGTTTATTCGCTTTATTTCGATGAAGGATTCATCTATACTGAGATTTCCCAAGATATGCAGCGCGCGGATGGAACACTTAATATCGCACTGAAAATCAACGAAGGAAACCGCGCTCGCATCCACCAGATACACATCACTGGCAATAAACGCACCAAAGATAAAGTGCTGCTTCGCGAGCTGGATATTGCGCCGGGAGATTATTTTCGCCAAAGCCAGGTGATTCGAAGCCAGCAGAACATATATAACCTGGGATTTTTCGAACCGGATATCCGGCTGGATTACACACCGATAAACTCTGATGGAGACATTGATTTGCAGATCGATGTAATTGATAAATCCAGCGGTACAGCCAACGTCGGTATGGGTTACAATAGCCAGGACGGTTTTGTGGGCACGCTTTCCCTGTCCATGAACAACATCATGGGAAACAACTGGTCAAGCAGCTTGGCTTGGGAGTTTGGCGGTAAAACCCAAGATTTCCAAGCAAGTTTCACAAACCCCAACCTTTTTGACAGTGACGTGCTCTTGGGAACCTCGCTGTATTATACCACCAAGGATTGGAGCTCTTTTTATTACAAGATTTACACCCGTGGTGCCAGCCTGCGTTTGGGGCGTTATCTACCCATTGCGAACCGAACTCGCCTCGTGGGTGGATATTCGCTGTATTCCAAAAAATATGAAATCACAAACCGAAACCTTTTCGACCCGGTAACGAACCCCACTTTGGCGGAGCTGGACACCCTGGGCTGGCGCTACACCAGCGCATTGAGCGCCACCATTGGCAGAGACACCCGAAACAATATCTACTTCCCCACCCGGGGCACCCAGCTCACCCTATTTTCCGAGGTAGCGGGCGGGCTCTTGGGCGGCAACTTCGATTACTTCAAACAGATAGCCCAAGTGAACTGGTATATGGAAATGTGGCATCAGCTTACTCTGCGCACAAAATGGCGCTTTGGCTATATCGCTCCATATGGATCATCCAAAGACGCGCCCCCGGATGAAAAATTCTATTTGGGCGGCACTGGTGTGGATGGAATCCGCGGCTATGCAGACCGAAGAATCGGAGTTGACGAAGATGGCGACGGCATTATGGATACAGGCGGAACCCGTGAAATCATCTTTTCTACGGAACTGGCCTACCCCATCGGCAGCGACCAAATCATCGGACTGGTTTTCCTGGATGCCGGCGATTGCTACAACCGCTTGCGGGACTTTAACTTCCTGAAATTTAAAAAAGGCGTGGGTGCCGGAATCCGCATCCAAAGTCCTTTTGGCTTGATTGGATTCGACTATGCATACAACCTGGAAGAGGGGACTTGGGAGCCCCACATTCAATTTGGAACAACGTTTTAAATGAAATACAAACACCTTTTTGGACCCGTCCACTCCCGTCGTCTTGGTTTTTCCCTCGGGGTGGACTTGGTTCCCTTCAAATATTGCCCTCTAAATTGCGTCTATTGTGAGATTTACAGCACTGACCATTTGACCCTGACCCGGCAGGAATTCTTTCCGGTGGAAGAAATCCTGGCAGAATTGCGGCACTTTCTGGCAGAGCGGCCAAAGCTTGACTATGTCACCTTTTCAGGAGCCGGAGAACCCACTTTGCACAGCCAAATCGGCCAAATTATTCGAACCATAAAAAAGGAATTTCCTGAATATCAACTTGCCCTGCTGACAAATGGTGTTCTGCTTGGCAACGCAGAGCTGAGAAAAGAAATCCTGCCCTGCGATCTTATTCTGCCATCTTTGGACGCCTGCCGCCAGGAAAGCTTTGAAAAAATAAACCAGCCCCATCCTGGTCTGACGGCTCAAAAACTGGTGGAAGCGCTCATTGCCCTGCGTGAGGAGTTTTCTGGACAAATCTGGCTGGAAGTCTTTATCATCGAGGGAATTAACGACACTCCAGAAGAATTGGAATGCCTGGCGCCCGCCATTGCGAAGATTAAGCCGGACCTCGTGCAACTTAATTCCCTGGACCGTCCTGGCTCTGAAGAATGGGTTGAAGCCGCTGGTGAAACCGTTTTGAACCGGGTGAAAAAATACCTGGTTGAACGCTTGGAAGTGCCAGTGGAGATAATCGCAAAATCCCACCATGAGAACTTTGAAACGCATGTGCCGCAGGATATTGGTCAAGCCATGGAAGCCACTTTGAAGCGACGCCCTTCCACAGCGGAAGACCTTTCCAAAACCCTGGGTTTACACATCAATGAAATCAGCAAGTTCCTGCGACAGTTTAACTTGGAAGGAAAGGTATCCATCAAACGCGAAGAGCGAGGAATTTTTTACTCATGGAAACACTAAGCACAGCCATCATCACAGCCGCGGGTTCGGGAAGCCGCATGGGTGGAATCGTCCGCAAACAATGGCTCAGCTTGGGCGGCATCCCCATCATCATCCACACCCTGCAACGTTTTTTTAATTCCACCTACATTGATAATATCATTATCTCCGCGCCGGAAGACGAACAGGACTATTGTCAGAACATGGTGCAGGAATATTTTGAGGATTCACAAAAGCCCTGGTTGGTGGTGCCAGGTGGTTTCGAACGGCAGGACAGCGTGTTCAGCGCTCTGCAAAACTGCCCGCCGGGAACGGATTATGTGTTCATCCACGACGCTGTGCGGCCTTTTATCACAGAAGAGCTGCTGGGTGATCTTTTTGAAATGGCAAAAAAACACAAGGCCGCTGTTCCGGTTGCCCGGCTTAAAAACACGATTAAAAGCATCGAGCAAGACCGCATCCTGGAAACAATTCCACGCCACAAACTTGTGCAGGCTTTCACCCCGCAAGTGTTTTCATACAAACTGATTATGGCTGCCTACGAGCGTGCCTATCAAGAAGGTTTCATCAGCACCGACGACTCTTCCCTGGTTGAATATCATGGAGGAAAGGTGCGCTATAAATTCTGTTCTGATCTGAACATCAAAATCACCGATGAAGTTGATCTGTTTTTTGCCAAACAGATTCTGGATAACAATTTGATTTAGAGGAATATCTGACTATGCAACGCATTTTAAAAAATTACAACAGGGCACTGCGCCGTCTTGCATCACTTTTTGGCACCATTCGCGTTCCCTTGTTTTTGCCCGGTTTGGGCTGTGGAGTTTTGGGGCTGGCTTTGCCAAAAGTTTCCGTCGATATGGGAAAATATGCGTCTCGATTGTTGAAAGCATTGGAATACAGGGGGTTCGACTCCACTGGCGCCGCCTTCCAAGGTGAAGACCAAAATATCGTTTTACTGAAAGACGTTGGCGCGCCCAGCACCCTGGTTAAAACCTTGGGAATCGAAAAACAGAGTGGAAAACTGTTCTGTGGACAGGTCCGTTGGGCCACTTTCGGCGCGGTTACCAAACAAAACGCGCAACCGCATGAGGTGAAATGCAAACGTCACCTCTATGGCGCCCACAATGGCAATATCACAAATACAAATGACCTCAAAATCTGGCTCACGGCAGAAGGACACACCATTCTTTCTGATAACGATGGCGAAATGCTGGTGCACAGTGTGGAACATTTTTTCGACATCGAGATGGACAAGGCTGGAAACCCGGAAGACCCCAAGCTTCGCAAGGCCTGCATGCGCCGCGCTGTGGTGAATACCGCCAGCCGGATTGTGGGTTCCTACGCCGCCGTGATCACCGATCCCGTCACCCAAACCATGTGGGCCATCAAAGCCGGCAGCAGCCTCTATTTTGGCCATGGCGAGCTGGAAGGCATGAGCTTCGGTCTTGCTTCCTCAGACCTCACCGCGGTTTTGCGTTTCACAAAAATGGTGGTAAATCTGCGGGAAGGTGAGTTCGTTGAGTTCGATTCATCCTACTACCAAGTTTACGCCCAAAAACCCCTGCATTTTAAAAGCGTTGGCAAAGACGACGAAAACTATGCCCCTGGAGACACAATCCCAACCAGAGCAGCTCTTTCCAAGCTGCGCGCTGAAGATGTTGAGCTCCAGCCGGAATTTGAATATTTCATGGAGCAAGAGATTTACGCTGAACCAGAATCCGTGGGTAAATTGGTCAAACTATTCCAAGGCGGCTCAAATTCTGGACGCCGCATGTTGGAGCTGATGGACAGCGAAAACATCCGCGAACATTTAACCGAAAACATGAGGGAAATTCTGGATAATACTGATCCAGACAAAGCCAAAGATTCTTTTGATGCCTTGATTGACTCCGGCGAATTTGCCTCTTTCTTCGAATTAGCCCGCACTTCCTACCAGGCCATTTTCGACGTTGTCGTACGCGAGGATTTTGAACAAAAATATCTGTTTTCCGCAGATAAAAATACACTTATCGACCTGATTGGCGAAGAGTTCGATGTTCGCAGAATGATTTTGGCAAAAGCCTTTGATTCGCTTTCCGAAATGGACAGCGTGGAAGATTTCGAGCTAAAAGTGCGGGAATTTTTGCAGAGAATGAAAATCACCCTGCAGAAAAACCGCATTGCCTATTCAATCGCCTGCGGAACCAGCTATCACGCCACCAAAGTGGGCAGTCTTTTCTTCAACGAAATCGCCGGTGTGGAAATCATTCCCATCCTGCCCGGTGATTTTCGTGGTGAATATTCCCACAGCATGAAGGATCATGACTTCATTATCGGAGTATCGCAATCCGGTGAAACGAAAGATTTGATCGACATTTTCAACGACATCACGCAACGCAAGCTGGATGTGAGCAAAGCCGTTTTGGTGAATAATGTAAATTCCACCCTCGGCATCGAAAAGAGCGATCTGGCTATCCCAATCTATTGTGGACCAGAGACAGCGGTTCCCGCCACCAAAAGTTTCATGAACCAAATCGCGCTTTTCTATTATTTGGCCATCCGCACAGCCCGAATGAAGCTGGAGGAAGACATTGACGGCTTGAACGATGAACAAATCAAAGAGAAAAAAGCCCAGTTGGAATACAGAAGCCAAACCCTGTTGCAAATCCCGTCTTTAATCAAGGAAACCCTTGATAATACATCAGATGTGATTGATTCAATCGCGGCAAAGATTTATATGGAGCCCTCGCTGCATATTTTGGCCACGAAAATTAGCGGTGTGGCCATGGAAGGCGCGCTCAAAATCCGCGAAACCGTGTTAAACCACGCGGAGGGACGCGAAGCCTCAGAATTCAAACACGGGCCAAACACCATTCTGGGCAAAAACACCGTCTATGGTTTCAAACATGTTCGCAACTTTGTGCGTTCCCTGCGTGAGATAATGGATTTTATCGATACTGAAGGCAACAATCGCGGTCTGCCTCCTCAAAAAATCATGGAAGTGAACGCCGCTTTGATGGATCATGTTTTCTATCGTAACCGACCCTTCAACCTTACCCCCAATGCAGAAAAACTGTTCCACGACGCCATCCACAACCGCGATTTCTATGCCTCGCTGGACCGCAACTATCCTCTCATCTATGTGACCGGACCGGACGAAAGGGACGTAAACCTCACAGTTTCACAGATTAACACCCATAAAATACGTGGCGCGGATACTTTCGTGATTGCGGAAGAGGATGAACATCTGCTCCGAAACGCCAGTTCCATCCCCCGCGAAGGCCATTATTATGGTTGGGGTTACGTGATGCTGCCACGAACCGGTGACAGCCTTCTGACCTGCTTTTCAGCCACTGTGGTGCTTCAGCTTTTGGCGTTCCGCATGAGCGTGCGCAAAATGAAGAGATTGGACAGGCTGGGCATGCCCGATCACGGTGTGCATCCAGACGTACCCAAAAACGTTTCCAAATCCATAACCGTGGATTAATAAGTATGCGCGTCGGTTTTGGTTATGACGTTCACCGCCTCGCAAGCGGTCGCAAACTAATCTTGGGAGGCGTGCAAATCCCGTTTGAAAAAGGCCTGGATGGTCATTCAGACGCGGATGTGCTGCTACACGCGATTACAGACGCGGTTTTGGGTGCCCTGGCATTGGGCGATATCGGCAGCCTTTTCCCAGATTCAGACCCCGCTTTCAAGGGCGCGGATAGCCGCGTCCTTCTGCGTAAAGTGTGGGAGTTGGCACAAAACTGCGGCTATAAGCTGCAAAATTTGGATTGCACAATTTGCGCTGCTCAACCCAAACTTGCTCCACACATCTTGCAAATGCGGGAAAATATCACTTCTGATCTCGCGTGCCCTCTCGGCGCTGTGAGCGTGAAAGCCACCACGGAAGAAGGTTTGGGCGTATCCGGGGCAGGTGGCATCAGCGCTTATTGTGTGATTTTGCTGACCAAAATTTAAAATATCGGAAGGAACTTCTCGCGTTCATAAGATAAGAACGAGTCTGCTGATTTCAAGCAAATATGCCCCTAACACTATGCCTGGCTTATAGTTAGCCTTTGAAACATAAGGAAGACTAAAGGGGGCAGCCTAGCGAGTGTCAGTTTTCAGCCATCTCTGCGGCTGTCCACACCCCTTCCCGCAGAAAAGCAAAACCGGTTTCAACTCTGTTTGCCGAGCAAAAAACTTGACAGGATTGTCGGGGTCAGGGGTATAGTAAAATAAATGTTTGGGAGGTTTAGTTTGCGCGAATATATCACGATTCCTTTTAGTGATGATCTGACTAAAACTGCATTGGAACAGGCTCAGGGCTCCACGGTTTTTGTTTTTCCAACCCATGTTTCCGCGTCCCGGGCAAGGCATGAATTCATGCGGAAATGGGCTTTGCAGGAGTGCGATTTTATCACCATGCAAGAATTCAAAGAATCCCTTCTGCTGCCATCTGAGCCTGTGGTAAGTGACGACAGAAGAATGCTTTGCCTCTATCAAGCTCTCAGTTCTGAGCACAGGGAATACTTCCATATCAACGGATTTTTCGACATTGTGGAATGGGGCAACCAGTTTTTTCAGTTTTTCGAAGAGCTTTGCGACGAAAACCTCGATGTGGAAACCTTGCGTAACTCTCAGAGTTTGAACCACTTCAACCTGCTGGAATGGCAGGAAAACTATTTGAGCAAGGTTTTGGAAATCCGGGCAAATTATCAGGAACTGCTCTGTAAGCTTGGTTTCAGCGACCCCATTTTTTTCCAGAACAAAGATAAGACCAACATCGTTCACACTGGAATCCGTTATGTTTTTGTGAACCAATACTATTACAGCAAATTGGAAAAGTCTTTGATTGAAGCGGTGGAGGCCGCGGGAAATGAAATCATCATCATTTCCCAAATGTTGGAAGCAGCTGAAAAAGGGCTGACACCCTCTGAGATTGACCTGCAAGACCTTGAACCGGAAACCTATCGTCTTCGCAATCTTGAGGTTCTGGAATTTAAAAACGCGGATCAATCGGTTCTCTATTTTTTATCAAATCACGCCTTAAATGAAGAGGAAGCCGCTGATTCTGTTCTGGTGGACAGCCATTTTAACCGTGCCAGTTACCGCCATCTTTTTGACCCCAGACGGTTTGCCATGTCTGAAAAACAGAGCATCCAGACCAGCGGTATCTATAAGATGTTCAACATGTTCCGCCAACATCTGGATGCAATGCGCGGCACTTTGGATGAATCTTTCCTGCCCCTGAGATTAATTCTGGATGCCTGTTCGCAAGAAGTGTTTCTGAACTTTTATGGGCTGCAGAATAGCCAAAAGAACAGCCTGCTGGAAGAGATAAAAGTTCTGCTGAAAAGCGATATCCTCTACGTTGATACCAAGTTAAAGCT
>JAAYKA010000035.1 GCA_012522635.1 Candidatus Cloacimonadota bacterium | reverse complement strand
TTCAAAAAACATCCCAGGCTTGCAAAGCGCTGCCAGAGAAGGTTCTTTGAATGCGATTTCCACGTATCCATCATTGAGCCATCTGGTGTTTGTGATGCTCAATTCACTAAACTTGGGCATCCGCGTCCTCCCAGGTGATTCTGCCATCCAAAAAGGTGTAAAGCACTCTCCCCGAAAGGCTTTGGCCCAGCCAGGGGCTGTTTTTACTTTTGGAAAGAATGTTTTCCGGGCTGAAAAGAGTTTGGGCATTGAGGGCGATAATGGTGAGATCAGCCGGCAGCCCTGCTTTTATCATGGCTGGTGGAAGGTCCATCAGCTCTGCCGGGGCTGAAGTTAAAGCTTCGGCAAGCCGCTCCAGGCTGAGGTGTCCAGGCTTGACCAAATGGTGATAAAGAGCGGGAAAAGCGGTTTCGAGGCCGATGATGCCGAAAGGAGCGTGGTCGAATTCCCGAACTTTTTCAAAATCAGCGTGAGGAGCGTGGTCTGTGGCAATGCAATCAATGGTGCCATCACGCAGCGCTTCCAAGCAGGCAAGACGGTCTTTTTCGGTACGCAGGGGCGGTTTCATTTTTGTGTTTGTATCAAAGCCGAGACAGGCCTCTTCATTCAGAATGAGGTGGTGAGGCGTGACCTCACTGGTGATTTTGGCGCCTCGTTCACGAGCTTGGCGTACCATTTCGATGGAACGCGCTGTGCTGATGTGGGCAATGTGCAATTTTGCGCCCGTGTTTTCCGCCAGCATGATATCGCGGGAAACAATCACCTCTTCAGCCAGGCTGGGAAGACCGGTCAAACCAAGACGGGAAGATACTTTGCCGTGGTGAATCTGCCCTTTTCCAGCCAGGTCATAATCTTCAGCATGCACCACCAGGGGCAAGCCAAAATTCATGGCATAGTGGATGCAATTGAGCATCAGTTTGGCGTTTTGAACGCAGCCGCCATCATCGGAAACCGCAACTATCCCGCCGGATTTCATGGTTGCCATTTCGCTGATTTCGAGGCCTTCGCTTTTTTTGGTCATGGCGCCGATCACATAAACCTTTGCAAAACCAAGGTCTTTGGCACGGCGCTGGATGTAGTCCACAGTGGCGATATTATCCACCACAGGTTCGGTGTTTGGCATGGTGCAAAGGCTGGTGAAACCACCATGGGCAGCGGCTCGGGTTCCGGAAACGATATCCTCTTTATAGGTTTGGCCTGGATCACGCAGATGGACGTGTAAATCCACAAAACCGGGAAAAACGTGTTTCCCACTGGCGTCAATAATCCTGTCCGCTTTATCGGGCAGACTTTTGGCGATTTTTTGAATTTTCTCTTTTTTAATGAGGATGTCGCGAAGCTGAAACTTCCCGTTGATATAGGCGTTGGCGTTTTTGATGAGTGTTGTCATGATTGCCTCCTTTTACAGTTTTCCACCCAAGATGAGGAACATCAGCGCCATGCGTACTGCCACGCCGTTCGCGACCTGTTCCACGATGATACTTTGCTTGCTATCCGCAATCTCCGGAAGGATTTCCACGCCGCGGTTCATCGGTCCGGGGTGCATGATGAGGGCGTCACGTTTGGCAAACTTTATGGTATCCTGAGAAAGCGCGTAGTGTTTACTGTATTCCTCCAAACTGGGGAAAAGGCCTTCCGTCATGCGTTCAAACTGCATGCGCAGACCCATCACGATGTCGGCGTCGCGCAATGCTTCGCACAGCTCATACTGCACCCGGCAGTCATAAAGCTCTTCCAGATGCGGCGGCATCAGGGTTCGGGGTCCGCAAACCGTGACATCCATGCCCAGCTTTTTCATGCCGATGAGGTTTGAACGCACCACGCGGCTGTTGAGAATATCGCCCACAATGGCAACTTTGAGTCCCTTGAGGTTACCCACATGTTCCCAGATGGAAAATATATCCAACAGAGCCTGAGTGGGATGAGCGTGACGCCCGTCACCGCCGTTGATTACTGGCTTTCCAGAATATTTATGAACCAGTTGGGGACTGCCGGGGCTGCTGTGACGGATGCAATAGAGATCGATGCCCATGGCACCCAAAGTGTAGATGGTATCCTGCAGGCTTTCACCTTTTTGCAGCGAGGAGATGGATGCCGCAAAGCTTACCACATCAGCGCTGAGGCGTTTGGCTGCCAGCTCGAAACTCATGCGGGTGCGGGTGCTGTCCTCCACAAAAAGCGTGCAAACCGTTTTTCCACGTAGGGTTGGGATTTTTTTGTATTGGCGCAGATTAATCTCTTTCATCGCCTTGGCGGCTTCCAAGATATACATAATCTCTTCGCCGGAATAGTCT
Organism: Candidatus Cloacimonadota bacterium; assembly: GCA_012522635.1. Lineage (NCBI taxonomy): Bacteria > Pseudomonadati > Candidatus Cloacimonadota > Candidatus Cloacimonadota bacterium. The sequence goes on along the minus strand of JAAYKA010000035.1, from coordinate 3,415 downwards.
TCCAGCCCATACAAGCTCCGACCTAAAAACTGGGGTGTGGTTTCCATTCTTTCTCCTTTCCGGCTCTCTGGCCCGGATTAAAGGTATTTGTGTCAAAATGCAGGAGACCGCGTTCCGGTCAAGCTTTTTTTCTAATGTCTTTCTCCGGAGGTTTAACTCAATTTATATGAAGGTTTTATGAGCAGATTGATTCTGACTGTTTATTAGGATGATTCGGCTTTCACTTGCTTGCCGCCTTTAGTATTCCTTATGTTTCAAAAGCAACCTTAAGCGACACAAAGGTTTAGGGCTTGTCGAGCTTTTTGCAACAGACTCGTTCCTATATATAGAGCGCGATAATTTATCCCAAGATTGAGAGATGAGCGGTTCTTTTCTTTGAAGAAACGGAAGCTTTTCACATTATTTAGGCTAATCGGGTTAAAAACCTTGACCGATAAGCGCCTTTTCATTTTTTGGTGCGAAAATGATAAAAAAGTATAGGAGACATATCAATGAAACGCTTAGTGATACTTTTGGCTGCATCAATGATTCTTCTGGCAGCCTGCTCCACAACCCGTGAAAAGCTGAGCCCAAGAGCGATGGTGGATCTCAAATCCGCCGACGTCGCTTACAACCAACAGAATGTTGAGGAAGCCCTCTCGCTTTATGAAAATGTTCTGGCAGACAACCCCGCCCATGCCCACGCGCTCAGAAGGCTTTCCGATATTAACTATTATTTTGCTGAAAACAACCCCGACAAAGCTGTGGAAGGAAACATGACGGCTTTTTCCGGCTATGGTCAAGCCATTAAAATCATGGAAAAATATGAGAAACCCACTGATAAAGAACGTGCCGCCATCCGCGATATGAAAAAACGCCGTACCAGCGCCTGGGCACGTGTGTTCAGCGCCGCTGAAGCTGAAGAAAAAGCGGGAAACACCGCCGCTGCCATTGAAATCTATGAACAGGTTTCGGCGTTGGACACAGAACGCACCGAACCGCTTTACAAGCTGGCAAACATATATCAGCAAGAGCTTAAAGACGAAGCCAAAGCCGAGGAAATTCTGCTTAAAATCTATAGCGTGAATCCAGAGGATGTGAACGTTCTGCAGCAAATGGGTATTTTCTACCTGAATAAAAAAGAATATGAGACCGCAATCGGCTACTTCGAAAAAGTCAAGGTGACTGAGCCCATGAATGTGAATAACCTGATGAACCTTTCCTATTGCCAATTTGAGCTTGAGCAATTTGACGCCGCCAAAATAAACAACGAACTTGTGTTGGCATTGGAGCCCAGAAACGAAGACGCGCTTTCGGACGCCAGATATATCGCCCTGAAATTGAATGATAATCAAACCGCGGCAAACCACCTGAAAAAGCTTTTGGATATTCGCGATAACGATACAGACTATCAGGATATCTGCGCCCTTCTGAACCAGCAGGAACGCTTTGATGAGCTCATCACCTATGCCCGCAGATGGCATGAATATGATGAAACCAGCCAGTTTGCCGTACAATTCGTAATCCTGGGCGCTCAAAAAACAAAAAACAAGAGCCTCGAAACCGAATTCAGCAACATCCTTAAAAACCTGAAATAAAGCATTTTAGATAAGAATTAAGCCTGTCCATAGGGGCAGGCTTTTTTTGCAACTGATGAAAAAACAACAGCAGGCTTATTATTACGCTTTGGGCGCGGTGCTGGCATGGTCAACTGTGTCAACCGCGTTCAAGCTGAGCCTGAAACATCTCACACCGTTGGGATTGCTTGTTTTTTCCTCGGCTGCGGCAAGCTTGTTTTTGGCAGGTTATTGGCTTTTAAGCCCCAAAACACCTGCGAGTGGAAATTGGAAACGCTCCATCCCGGCGGGGCTTTTAAACCCTTTTGTGTATTATCTGATGCTTTTTGCCGCCTACGACAGGCTGCGCGCTCAGGAAGCGCAGGTTTTGAACTACACCTGGGCGATTGTTTTGGCATTGGGTTCCGCAATTATCCTGCGCCAACGCTTGCGTCCCAAGGATTTGGTCGCTCTGCTTTTAAGCTTTTTGGGGGTCGTTGTAATCTCCACCCGGGGAAATCTTTTTCAGCTCAGGTTCGATAATCCGCTTGGCTCATTTTTGGCGGTTTCAACTTCCATAGTTTGGGCTTCATATTGGCTGTTGAACATGAAGGATCCTCGCCCCGCGAAAGACAAGCTGGCATTGAACTTTGCAGTCGGAACGGTGAGCGCGCTGTTATATGCAGCGATTGCTGGAAAGCTGAATTATCAAGGGCTTTTTACGGATGATGGTACCGTCTGGGCTGGGCTTCTGGGTGGACTTTACGTGGGGATTTTCGAGATGGGTTTCACTTTCATAATTTGGCAGAAAGCGCTGGATACGAGTGAAAACACAGCCTCGGTTTCAAACCTGATTTTTCTGACACCTTTTGTCTCACTGCTTTTCATCACCCTGGTTTTGAAAGAGAGCATCCATCCAGCCACGTTCTTGGGGCTGATTTTGATTATGGGCAGCAATCTTTGGCAAAAACGTTGAGCTAAAACAGGATTTCCAGTTGCTCGTTATCAGGGTTTGAATCGAAAACCAATTTATCCACGCCCACACCCAATAATCTGACTTTTCGGTTTTCATCCCAATTTTCAGCCAACAGTTTTTGGGCATACTGAAAAAACACATCTTCATCTGAATTGGTTTCAGGAAAGGTGCAGCTTCGGGTGATGCACTGAAAATTGTCGTATTTTATCTTGATGACCAGGTTTTGAGCTTGGATTTTGTGGGATGCCATCCGGGTTACCAAACGTTCCACAAGTGCCCGCAATTCTTCAAGAATTTCTTCGATTGAAGCAAGATCGGTGTGAAAAGTCCTTTCGCAACTGATGGATTTGGGGTCGGATTCCGAAACCACTTCGCGGTTGTCTATGCCGCGCACAACATTATAAAAATAAATCCCGGTTTTTCCGAAGCGACGAAATAACTCTGTCAGCTCTCTGCGATAAAGGTCTTCCCCATTGTGAATGCCAAGATTTTTCATGCGGGTGGCTGTAACTTTGCCGATACCGTGGAATTTTTCGATGGGCAAATCAAAAAGAATTTTCTGGGCGTTTTGTTCCGTAATTTGGCAAAGGCCGTCTGGTTTTTCCAGCTCTGAAGCAAGTTTTGCCAAAAACTTATTGAACGATACCCCGGCGGAGCAGGTTAGCTGCGTGGCTTTCAGAATATCAGTTTTGATACTGCGGGCGATTTTCATCGCGTCTGGTTCGTCGATTTTGTTTTCGGTTACATCCAGATATGCCTCATCCAGGGAAAGGGTTTCCACTTTATCCGTGTAGCTGCGAAAGATTGTTCTGATTTGCTTTGAAACCTCGCGGTAGAGCGCAAAATTGCTCATGATAAATATGCCCTGCGGACAAAGCTGCCAAGCTTGACTTGAGCTCATGCC
>JAAYKA010000034.1 GCA_012522635.1 Candidatus Cloacimonadota bacterium | reverse complement strand
GCTTTGCCAGGTACTGAAAATCTGCCTGCAGCGAACTACACACTATAATACATCTCCATATAGACCTGATTTGACCGATCCTTGGCAAATGAAAATAAGGCTGGTTTAAAAAATGGGGGAATGCCAAGAAGCTTTTTTAGGTTGACAAGAATCAGATTTTTGTATTGCTGGAAAAAAGTGAAACAGACACAAATTCGGAACAAACAACACAATGGAAGTTTATAAGTTCAGCCTCTTGGCATTTGGCTATACACATGGAAATATGTTTTCAAGTGGGCTGCATAAATGATTAAAACATGGAAGAAGAATGTGGAGGTGTAATGCCCAGAATTTTTGACAACATAAACGAATCTCTACTAAGCTATCTTCAAGATACGCTTGAAAATTCTTACAGAGCCGATTTTTGCGTTGGCTATCTGAATCTGAAGGGATGGGCAAGCATTGATCGCAATGTTGACAAATGGAGCGGAGAAGACGGTGCCTGTGCCAGGGTTTTAGTGGGGATGCAAAAGCTTCCCATCGACGAATTGAAAGAAGCATCAAGAACTGTGAACAGCGCCCTTCCCATGGACATGAAAACATCTTTACAACTCAAAAAGAGGTGTGCCGAACAATTCAAGGAACAGCTCTTGGTTGGGGCTCCCACAAATGCCGATGAGGCAGCCCTGCGAAAGCTATCATCACAGCTAAAAGCCAAAAAGGTAATTGTAAAGCTGCATCTGTCCTTCAGGCTGCACGCCAAACTGTATTTAATGCACAAGGAAGACAAAAACACTCCCATTGTTGGCGTGATTGGAAGCAGTAACCTAACAATGTCCGGCTTGGAAAAGCAGGGCGAATTGAACGTTGACGTTTTGGATTCCGATGCCACCCAAAAACTACAAAAGTGGTTCAATGAAAGATGGGAAGACCAATACTGTTTGGATATTTCCGATGATCTGGTGGAAGTTATCGACAACAGCTGGGCTCGGGAAGAGCTGATCCCTCCCTACCACATCTACCTAAAAATGGTTTACCATTTGTCGCAGGAAGCAAGAGCCGGATTAAACGAATATAGGATTCCAAAAGCATTCAGAGACAAGCTGTTCCCCTTCCAGCAAGCCGCTGTGATGATTGCTGCCAAAAAGCTATATAAGCGCAATGGAGTTTTCATCGGAGACGTGGTTGGGCTTGGGAAAACCTACACCGCCTGTGCCGTGGCAAAAATCTTTGAAGAAGACTACTTCTATTCAACCCTCATAATTTGTCCCGCAAATCTGGTTGATATGTGGAAGGATTATATTTCCAAGTTCGATTTGAAGGCGGAGGTTATTTCCATAGGCGCTGCGCCCAATCACCTCAAAGACAAAAAACGCTTCAGGCTGGTTATAGTGGATGAAAGCCACAACCTCAGGAACCATAAAGGCAAGCGCTACAGAGCCATCAAGGAATATCTCAGCGAAAACGAAAGTAAGGTCATTCTGCTGTCTGCAACGCCCTACAACAAGGAATACAAGGATTTATCGAACCAACTCAGGCTTTTCATTTCCGATGATTTGGATTTGGGCATTAGCCCGGAGAACTACATTACAAAGATTGGTGGATACCACAAGTATGCCATGCAGCATCCTGAAACGCCCCTGCGCAGCATCAGAGCTTTTGAACACAGTGAATCTTCCGACGACTGGAAAGAGCTCACCAGATTGTATATGATTCGTCGAACCCGAACATTCATCAAGGAAAACTATGCCAAAGAAGATGAAAGAGGTGATAAATATCTTGGATTCCCCGATGGCAGGAGGTCATATTTCCCCCTCCGAACGCCCAAAAAGCTTGGTTATGAAATGCCGGAGGATGTGAGCCAAAATCAATATACAAGGCTTTACAACGAAGACCAAGTGGATAAAATCGGCTCTCTGATGCTTCCCCGCTACGGGCTGGCTTCCTATGTGGACGAAGCTAAACGTAAAGAATTGTCTGCAAAAGAAGATGAGATGGTAACAAACCTATCCCGCGCCGGAAAGAGGCTGATTGGCTTTTGCCGCACAAACCTGTTCAAGCGTTTGGAAAGCAGCGGATATTCCTATCTGCTCTCCCTGTGTCGCCATATTCAAAGAAACTATATATTCATCCACGCCATTGAAAACGATTTGCCGCTCCCCATTGGAAAAAACTATACGGAGCAGGTGAGCGCATATTTCGATCTTGACGACACGGACGACTTTGAAGACGACGCCGCTCAGGTTTCTTCCATTCAGTTCAATGATGACGAAAAACACTACATGGAAGAGGCAGAAAAGGCTTATGAACAGTTCAACGAATCCGGCATACGCAAAAAGTTTAATTGGATACCCAGTTCCCTTTTCACAGATGACTTGCTGAATGACCTGAAAAAAGACACAGCCACCCTGCTTAAAATTGTATCGGAGAACTGTTGCTGGGACCCAAATCAAGACCACCAGCTCCAAGCCCTGCACAAGCTGATCACAAAAACTCATCCCAAGGACAAAATACTGATTTTCACCCATTTTGCAGACACCGCCGAATATCTGCACAGGCAGCTGCAAAAAATGAACGTCTATCACATTGAAGTGGCAACTGGTGATTCCGCCAATCCCAGCGCAATTGCCAAAAAATTCAGCCCCATCAGCCATGAATTGAAGCCCGGTTTGGACGACATCAGGGTTTTGATTACCACCGACGTCCTGAGCGAAGGGCAAAACCTTCAGGATTGCCACATCATGCTAAACTACGACCTTCCCTGGGCGATAATCCGGCTGATTCAAAGAGCTGGGCGGATAGACAGGATTGGGCAGAATGCCAGGGAAATCCTCTGCTACAGCGTTTTTCCGGAAGATGGCGTTGAAGACGTGATACGAATCCGCTCCAGGCTGAGGGAAAGGATAAAAGAAAACGCCGAAGTTTTCGGCTCCGATGAAGTTTTCTTTGCAGGAGACCCGACCAATATTGCAGACCTCTACAACGAAAAAGCCGGAATTTTGGACGAAGAGACAGACACGGAAATAGACTTGGGCTCCTACGCCTATCAAATTTGGAAAAATGCCATCGATGCCGACAAAAATCTGGAAAAAATCATTCCGAATCTGCCCAATATCGTATATTCCTCAAAAGATGCAGCCAACCGAGGTGATGGCGTTATCATCTATGCCAGAACCCAGCACGACAACGACGTTTTGGCTTGGCTGGACATGAATGAAAACATAATTTCCCAATCCCAAAAAAGGATACTTGAAGTGGCGGCATGCGATAAAGACACTCGTGCCCTGCCAAAGCTGGAAGCACACCACGAAATTGTTGGAAAGGGAATCTCTCTTATCGATGTTTCCGAGCGCAACACAGAAGGCGCCCTGGGTAGAAAGGGAAGCATAAAAAGGCAGCTTTATGAAAGCTTGGTTGGGTTCATCAAGAATGAGGGAGACAGCATCTTTGTTACAAACACGCTGAAAAAGGCGGTTGAAGCCATCTACCGCTTTCCCCTGAAAGAAGAGGCAAAAACCCTCATCAGAAATTCCTTTAAGAACAAGGAACCGATAGACTATCTGGTAAGGCTGGTGGAAACCCTTTGGGAGGAAAACAAACTCTGCACAGAGCCGGATGAAGGCGGCTATTCCAAGGAACCCCGGATCATCTGCTCGATGGGCTTGGTGGAAAAGAAGGTTTGATATGGATAAAATCACATTTACAAATTTGGTCAGGCAATTCAGGTTCAAAGAGCTTTTCAACCAAATGGGCTGGGATAACGCCAACGAAAAGTTTCAGATTGACCACAAAGACATTAGCTACACGATTAGCGCCATCTGCGAAAAAAGCGGCTTTCGCTTTTTGCAATGCACGCCCCCTGATGGCATGGAGATTCCTCCAAAAAACGACAGAATGCGCATCCAATCCATCGTGAAGCGCAGATACTATGAGCACCTGCTGATTTTCACAGACCACAAAAGACAAAAACAAATTTGGCAATATGCCTACAGACCCGCAGGAAAGCCCATCAAAACGGTTGTAACAGAATATTACGTGCAGCAGGACCCCCAGCTTTTGTTCCAGCGAACCAGTGGGCTGGTCTTCACCATCGACGAGCAGGAAGACATCACCCTGGTGGACGTGACCACGCGCATGAGTGCCGCTGTGGACCAAAATTCCGAGAGGGTCACCAAAAAATTCTACGATGGCTTCAAAAAGCAGCACACAAAGTTTCTGTCCTTCATTTCGGGCATACCAGATGAATTTGACAAAAACTGGTACACCTCAGTGATGTTGAACCGCCTCATGTTTTGCTATTTCATCCAAAAACGCGGCTTTTTGGATGGCAACCTGGATTATCTTATGCACAAGCTGGAAACAGGTAGGTTGATTCACGGTGCCGACAAGTTCTACACCTTCTACCGCAGCTTTTTGCTGCAGCTGTTTCACAATGTGTTGGGCAGCCCGGAAAGAGAAGAACAGTCCGCCGAATTTGGCAAAATCCCCTTCTTAAACGGGGGCATATTTTCCGTGCACGAGCTTGAGGCAAAATATGAAGGTGAAATCCAAATCAAAGACGATGCCTTTGAAGCCCTGTTCAATTTCTTTGATGAATACAACTGGCATCTGGACACCAATATCACCGCCACAGGCAAAGACATCAATCCCGACGTGATTGGCTATATCTTTGAAAAATATATCAACGACCGGGCTCAAATGGGAGCCTATTACACCAAGGAAGACATCACCGACTACATCGGAAAAAACACAATCATACCCCACCTCTTTGATGAAGTCCAGCGCAACTATCCTCAAGCCTTCCAACCTGATGCAGAAATTTGGCAAAAGCTGAAAGCCAGCGAAGACCAATATATCCACAATGCAGTGAAGCATGGAATAAACCCTAAAGACATTTGGCAGGACCTGCCGGAAGACATCAAAGCAGGGCTGAACCCCCGGCAGGAAAACCTGGTGGAGCTCCGGCGCAGTTGGAACACAGCCGCCCCGGAAGAGCTGGCTTTGCCCACAGAGATTTGGCGCGAAACGATTGCCCGCAGGCAGCGTTATTTGGAGCTGAGACAGCTCATTTCAAACGGCGATATCCTCCAGATTAACGATTTGATTACCCACAATCTTGACATCCGGCAGTTTGCCCTCGATCTCATCAACGAAACTTCGGACTCCAAGCTCGTTTATAATTTCTATAAAGCCTTGAAATCAGTTACAATCCTGGACCCAACCTGCGGTTCCGGCGCTTTCCTGTTTGCCGCCATGAACATCTTGGAAGACCTCTATGAAGCCTGCATCGGCAGAATGGGAGATTTTGTGGAAGATAGTTCCGCATATTCTGCCAGCCACCTGAAAAAAGAGCTGAAAATTGTGGACGACCCTTCCCACCCTAACCTGCAATATTTCATCTACAAAAGCATCATCTTGAACAACCTCTATGGCGTGGATATCATGAACGAAGCTGTGGAAATTGCAAAGTTAAGGCTCTTTCTCAAGCTTGTGGCATGCGTTGACCCAGATCAAGCCGACCCGAACTATGGCTTGGAACCCCTGCCCGATATCGACTTCAATATCCGCTGTGGCAATACCCTTGTGGGCTACACAACTTGGGATGAAATTATCGAAGATATTGAAAGCGACGTCGTTAACGCTGTAAAATACAAAGAGAGCATTCCGCAGATGTGCGAACAAGTGGCATTGACCTTCAAGCGCTTCAAGGAATTGCAGTTGGAAGGCTCTCAAAACGAAGAGAGCTTTATTCCGGCTAAAACTGAACTCTCAAATCGCCTTAAAGAGCTTACCTCCACGCTGGATAGTATGCTCCATCAGCATTCTGCCACAAAACCATTTGACGAATGGAAAAAGAGCAACCAACCCTTCCATTGGTATGCGGAGTTTTATGAAATTATCCATCATAATCAGGGATTTGATGTAATAATTGGGAACCCGCCGTATGTGGAATCACGAAAAATCGGCTATTCATATAATGTTCGAGATATTCAAAAATGTGGAAATCTTTACGCATATGTAATGCACCGAAGCCGCTTATTGCAAAACAAGAAAGCATATTTTGGTATGATTATTCCCATTTCTCTTGCCAGCACACCCAGAATGTCAAATTTGAGATATTATTTTACTCAAACAAGCGGCACGTTATGGTGTAGTAACTTTGCAGATAGGCCTGGGTGTTTGTTCAAGGGTGTTCACCAGAAACTATCAGTTATTATTTGCACAATGAAGAAAAAAGATGAAACGCAGTGTAATCTTTATACTACACAATATTACCATTGGTATAGCTCGCATCCATCTGCATTAGAAGAATTGATGAGTACTTGCTATTACGTTGTTAATTCCGAAAGACAATATGGATGGTACAAATTTGGAAGTAACTTGGATACTCAAATATTAGGAAAACTAACAAAAAAGCTAAATGAGTTGCGGATTTCCTCCAACAAGTCGTATTCGATTTATTTAAATATGAGAATGATGTATTGGTGTAAATGTTTTGTATTTCCAATAGCGTCGAATGAATACAAGCAGTATGGTTATTCAGATGTTCAAATTCGTGATGCGGCGTGTGCAGCATTTAACTCAACTCTGTTTTTTTGGCTGTGGGAAGCAATCAGTGATGTATGGCATATAACAAATAAAGAACTCGAAGCATTCAATTATGGATGTCTCACGAACAATTTTGAATATATAGAAGAACTGTCAAAAGTGAATCAAATCTTAATGAGTGATTTGGAAAAAAACAAAAAATTCGTACAGACTAAACAAACGGATTATGAATATTATCATAGACTTTCTAAATCGATATTGGACAATTTAGATATTGTTTTAGGCCAGTTACTCAACTTGAG
>JAAYKA010000033.1 GCA_012522635.1 Candidatus Cloacimonadota bacterium | reverse complement strand
GATGCCATAATCATTTTCGATATTGCGTGCCTGAATGGGATTAAGTTCTTCATTTATAATCAACAAGTCGGCACGAGCTTGGTGCATTTTTTGGCTGATTTCGGACAAAAAACCTTTACCGAAGAAAGTGGCGCGTTCTGGATGCTGCCGTCTTTGGGTGTAAAAGCCGATGGCTTCGATGCCTGCGGTATCGGCAAGCCGCTCCAATTCACGCAGGCTGGATTGGGCTTCCTGGTCTGTTTCACCCTGACGAATGATGGCGGCCAAAAACGCGGTATCTCCCTCGCGTTCCAACTCTTCCCACTCTTCGCCTTCCAGTTCATAATCGTCCATCAACCAGTCTTTTTCGTCGTATTGCATTTTTTTCCTTTATTTTTTGGTGCAGCCTCCAACTTGGCCAACCGCAAGTAGTTCCTTACTGGAGTCTGGCTCATGTGTTACAGAAAAGCTTCTCATTATCATCCCCTGTCCCAAATAGGATGATCGAGGGTTGATATCAAGATAATCCGCAGTTGGAGTCAAGGGCTGATCTTGGTGCCCATCGCTCCTTTCTTGCCGGGTGAGCTGTCGTATATCTCAACGTTGTAATAGATTACCGCAATATAGTCGCGCGGGAATTCGCCATGGAAAAAGCTGTGAACCAGGTTAATGTAGCTCACCACGTCTTTTTCATATTGGCTCAAATTTGGATCCAGAGGATGAAGCAGGCGCGCGATTTGTTTAATCTTGTAGGTGGGAATATCCAGCCAAACCGTTACGCAAGAAGGTTCCAGCATCTGGTTTAGAAAAGTCTGGGTGGTGGTTCCGGGCTGGGAATACAGTTCCAGCGAGCCCAGGCGGTTGGGGCTAAAGTTTTTGGTGGCATGGGTATAGAGACTATCCAAAATATCCAGCTTTTCAGCCATACCCGCGTCCATTTTGTCCTGTAAAAGCTTGATAAGTTCACCAATGCGCTCTTCCGGGGGCAGGAAACCCATGCCTTTCACGGCGTTGTTCAGCTTGAAGCGGGAGTCTTCCCTGTTGGCTGCCCAAGTGGCGACTATGCCGTTGTGTGGTCCGGAAAGTTGAGGGCTGCGCGTGGCTTCTGGCCCTTTTTCCAGCATTTCGCGGAAGATATCCAGATATTCCTGACGCCGTGAACAGTTCCATTCCCAAAATTCAACGGGGAAATCCACCAGCGGGAATTCCTGCCATTGACCTTCAACTTGAGCGCGGATGCTGCTTGCTCCCGCAGCGGGTGTTTGCGCGGTTTTTTGCACACAATAATCCCCCTCCCAAAAACTTGCGGGGTCAATCAAATCCTCGGCTTTCAACACACCGATGGCAAGCAAAAAGCCAATCACGAGTAAGATCATCAATTTTTCCATTTTATTCTCCCAAAATAGTTTATGTCATCTGTTTGGATGCGGGCAGCTCATCCTGACCACAACGATCCAAAAATTCATGCAATGCCGCGAGACCGCGCTCTGCCAGTGCCAGCTTTTTGGCTTTTTTATCTTTGATGGGCTGTGCCAGAGCGGGAAGCAAGCCAAAATTAGCGTTTACGGGCTGGAATTTTCCCCGAGCGGGATTGATTAAATGGCGCCAAATCTGCCCCAAAATCGTCTCAGGTGGCAGCAATGGCAAAGCTTCGGATAATATTTTCGCGGTCAGCAAGCCTGTCGCCACACTTTCCATGTAGCCTTCCACACCGCCCAACTGGCCAGCCACAAAAATATCCGGGTGCTGTTTCAAGGTCAAATCTGGGTTAAAAAGCTCCGGCGCGTTCAAATAGCTGTTACGGTGGATGGAGCCAAAACGCAGGAATTCAGCATTTTCCAAGCCCGGAATCAGCCTGAAAACCTGCTTTTGCTCGCCATATTTCAGCATGGTTTGGCAACCCACGAGGTTGAATGAGCTGCGATCACGGTTTTCCGCTCTAAGCTGAAGCACCGCAAAGGGTTTCACCCCATCGCGTTCCAAGCCCATGGGGCGCATCACACCGTGGCGTAGGGTATCTTTTCCGCGTTTTGCCAGTTCCTCAACCGGGGTGCAGTTTTCATAATAGGTGAATTTCAGATTTTTGAAATAATCATTCTCAAATTCATGCGCCTCAAACTTTTGGCCCTCCAGCAAGGCGTCCACGAAAGCGTAATATTCCTCACGGCTGAAGGGGCAGTTCAGATAATCTGGATCACCTTTATCGTATCGATCTTTGCTATAAATTTTGTCCATGTCCAGGCTGTCGGCACTCACAATCGGCGCAATGGCATCAAAAAAATAAAGCTGTGTGTCGCCCAGTGTTTTTTGCAGGCTGGCAGCCAGCGCGTCCGAGGTGAGCGGCCCGCTGCAGAGGATACCAGGACCATCCGGCAATTCTGTCACTTCCTTGCGAATCAATTCGATCTTGAGATGCGCGTCGATTTGCGCAGCTACTTTTTGGGCGAAAAGTTCGCGGTCAACCGCAAGCGCATGTCCGGCAGGAACAGCGCAGCTTTCTGCGATGGGCAGAAGTTTTGAACCCAAAAGACGAATCTCTGCTTTCAACATGCCCGACGGAGTATCCTGTCTGGTGGATTTGAAGGAATTGCTGCACACCAATTCCGCGGGCAGACCACTTTCGTGGGCGGGAGTCATTTTCTGGGGGCGCATTTCAAACAGACGCACCTGTAAACCTTTGTCTGCCAGATACAAAGCGGCTTCGCTGCCGGCCAGTCCGGCGCCGATGATGTTTATGGGCTGTTTTGCCACTTAATTTTTGATTGTTTGGCCTGCAACAGGATGACTGCTCCCGCCAAGGCAGCCAAAACGTCGTGCAGGAAAAACACGATTAGGGTGGTGGAAACGATAGCTTCGTTGGGATATCCGATCTGGGCGAAGAGGCTTTTCGCGAAATATTCCTTCAAGCCCAGTCCCGCGAAAGTGATTGGTATGCTGTGGGAAATATGGGCCAGTGACATTCTTTTTAAGGTCTCCCAAAAAGAGATCACCCTGTGTTGGTTAATCAGCAGCCAATATTGAAGATAGTTGAAAAGTGTGATGCAAATCTGCAAAATCAGGATGCGGGGCCCCAGCCTCAGATAATTTGGCTGCAGCCTCTTCCATTTTCGGTTCGCACCCAAAAGGAACCAGCCGGCAAAGGGTACGGTCAGCAAAAAAATAAACAGAAGCCAAATGAGCCAGACAGGAAATCCGATGGGAACAAAAAACAGCGAAAACACGGCAAAAAACAGCATGGCCCAAGTGACAAATGAGCGCTCCACAATGTAGGAAATAAATGACGCGGCGTGACTGCTGTTATTCACGAAAGCGATCTTTCCCACAAGACCCCAACTTCCCGGGATGAGGAAACGAAAAGCCTGTCCGATCATGTAAGAATTAAATATCTCCTTGGGAATTGGCTTGAAAAGTGGATTCATTTGCAGTGAATACTTCCAGGTGAGATACTGTCCAAAATGCCTCAACCCGGAAAGCCCCAGGATGGCCAGCAATACCCAAACTGGCTGACCCAACAAGGTTTTCCAAAGCACACGGGTGTCCATTTTGTGAAAGATTCGCCAAAGGATGAAGCCTGTGATCAGAACTTTGAGCACAAAATTCAGAATATTTAGCAGTTTTTTGGATTTTTCAGATTTCATTTTAATCCGGGTTTTGGGCGCGTGTGAATTCCAAAGCTTTTTGGATCAGTTCTGCGGGTGGCGGGGCTATGCTTCCGTCATCCATCATTTTGTGGCAAATACTTCGGGCTGCCTGGATATCGGCTTCCGCTTGTGCAAAAACTTCGTCCCGCGTAAGTTCCTGCCGTGCAACACCTTCCTTGATGGCCTGCATTGCCACGTCCGCTGCTTCCTGAGCAAAAACACCGGTTTCATCCATGCGGGGAATGATGTTTTCCGGGTCGATACCGCGCTGGCGGGCAAAACCCGCAAGAGAATGAGCCGCGCGGATGGCCATCCCATCTGTAATCCGGCTTGCCCGGGCAAGCAGACTGCCTTTCAAAATGCCCGGGAAACCCAGGGAATTATTTATCTGATTTGGAAAATCCCCTCTGCCCGTGGCAACAATATATGCGCCGGCGGCTTTTGCCTCGTGTGGATATATTTCAGGAACAGGATTGGCGCAGGCAAAAACGATGGCTCGGGGCGCCATCAAGCGAATCCATTCCGGCTTCACAGTTCCAGGTCCAGGGCGGGACAGCGAAATCAGCACATCGGCTCCGGGCATGGCTTCTTCCATGGTTTCAAAGCGTTTGGGATTGCTGATTTGAGCCAGATTCCACTGTTTGAATTTATCGGGGTTTGTTGCCAGGTCCTTTCGACCGGAATGCAGGCCACCCTTGCTGTCGAACATCACCAGATTTTTGGGGTCCAACCCGGATTGCAGCAGGATGGAGGCAATGGTGGAGTTCGAAGCGCCAGCGCCGAAAAGCACGGTGCGAATGTTTTCCATTTTTTTGCCGACCAGTTCCAAAGCGTTTAAAAGTCCCGCCAAAGTCACGCAGGCTGTGCCCTGGGCGTCATCGTGCCAAACGGGAATGTTGCAGCTCGCACGCAGTTCATCCAAAACGCGGTAACAATTTGGTTGAGAAATATCTTCCAGATTAACCGCACCCACGCTGGGCTCCAGCATTTTCACAAATTCGATCAGGCGTTGGGGATCCGGCTTGCCTTGAGAATCACGGTTGTTCACGCAGAGCGCGAGGGCGTCGCAACCACCCAAATATTTCATCAGCATGGCCTTACCCTCCATCACGCCCAATCCGCCGGCAGGGCCGCAATCTCCATCACCCAAAACCCTGGTGCTGTCGCTGACAACAGCCACCAGATTACCGCGATTGCTCAGTTCGAAAGAACGGGTCTGATCGTCGCGAATGGCGGTCGAGACAGATGAAACCCCAGGTGTGTACCACACATTGAACCAGTTAAAATCCCAAATTCCAGCCTTGGGCAGGGTCTGCATTTTTCCTTGGAAATGCGCGTGAGCCAGCTCGGAAAGCTTTTTCAAGAAGGCAGTTTGAGCTGCCGCTCTTTTTTCCGGGGAATAATTAGCCGCAAAATACTGCTGCAGATTGGAAAGATCGCTTTTCAATTTGTCCATCAGATTTCCTGTTTTTCGTTTTTAACCAGAATACAAACAGTCGGAAAATTGTCAATTGAACATTTTTTAAATGTCATCATCCGCCTCATTCCGACGGCTTGGTTGCCTCATTTGGATGAAATTATTTCAGCATCAACAGCTTCAGAGTTTGCACGCCTTCAACACTTTGCAGCCGGCAAAAATAGATGCCGCTGGGAAGGGGTTTGCCTTGGTCATCACGACCGTCCCAGGAAAAAGTGTGGCTTCCTGAATTTTGCACACCGCTGGCGAGAGCACGCACTTTTTGGCCGCGGAGCCCAAAAATATCCAAACTCAAAGCTTGGGGCTGCTTCAGCTCAAAACTTATTAAAACCGAAGATTTGAAAGGATTTGGTCCGGCATTCAGCGCCAAAACTTGAGGCGTTTGGGCAGGGTCGCTATTTTCCACGCTCATCACAAAGCTGTGATAAGTGGTTTGACCGCTGTTGATTACGATTCCTTCCGCGGTTTGAGGTGGATAGCCTGCCGTGGTTGCTTTGATGGAGTAGGTTCCCACGGGAAGGGGCAGATTAAAAATTCCCTCATAATTTGTGAGGGTGGAAAAGTCTGTGTCCAGTGCTTCAATCAATGTATTCGCGAGGGCAAAACCATCTGCCGCGTGTACCGTTCCGCGCAATAAACCAGCTTCAATCGGCTCAAAAATGAATGCTGTTTTGGGGAATTCTCCGCTGAGGGTGGAATTCGCGGGCGGGTTTTCCGGATCGTAGTGTGTGGCATCGCTATAGGCTTTGCGGGCTCGGTTGCTGCCCTGGGTTTGTCCGCGAAATTGGTTTGAGGAAGAGTGCGCGCTTCCCAGGGGTCGATGCACCATTAAAACAAGGTTTCCATCTCCCAAATAAAGAAATGGCTCATCGAATGTGATTTCCACCACCTGCTCTCCGGAAGGCAGATCCAGCATGGAATCAAAAACCGGGCAAAGTTGCGAAGCTGGAATCCAGCCTGAGGCAAGATCCGGTAACGACGTGGTTCCAATCCAGGCTCGCACCGGTATATTCGTGAGATCGCCGGGCAGGTTGCTGTAAAACTTCATCCCGGTAATCAGACCGCTAAGGTTCTGCATTTCAGAAGGATAATAGAGGGTCTCAAAAAGAGAACTTTTAAAATAGAGGTCGATGGGCACCCGCAGCAGTTCATTGCCGGTACCGACCACGATTTCAGAGCTGTCCGCCCCATTTTTTGAAGGATTCACAGCTTCCAAGGCATTCAGCAAGCAGAAGCCTGCCATAAAGAGTATCACAACTGCTGTCAGTTTTTTCATGTTAAACTCCCTGCGGACTCCACAGCTTCGACAATTCCTAAAAAAACAACAGAGACCGCTTTGAAACAAGATAAATCAAACTCTGCTATCCTGTCAATGTTTTTTCACGAGCCTTTTTCCACCCTGGGTTTTCAGGCATATTTGAAGCGCCTCCTTCAAAAAGGTTCACCGGCGGTAAAAAGTGCTTGACAGCGACACGTTTACCGCCAAAAGGTATCCTCGAACAGGATCTTAGAAATGAAAATATGCATCATCTCCAATTCACACCAGACCACAGACGTCCGGCTGTACCACAAATTGGCAATCAGCCTGACGAAAATGGGGAAGGTGCATCTGATCTGTG
This sequence comes from Candidatus Cloacimonadota bacterium, assembly GCA_012522635.1. Classification (NCBI taxonomy): domain Bacteria; kingdom Pseudomonadati; phylum Candidatus Cloacimonadota; species Candidatus Cloacimonadota bacterium. Next base: position 11,956 of record JAAYKA010000033.1, on the reverse strand, counting down.
CCAGCGGCATCCGCAATTCCGTAAAAAACCCGTTTCAAGAGGTTGTGGCAACTGAATCCGCTTGGCAGGCTCTGCCGCTGCTATATAAAAAAGCAAAAAAACTCAAGCCGGATATCGTGATTTGTGTGGAACCACTAACTGTCTTCGTGGGCTTGCTTTTACGACGGAAAACACGCTGCAAGGTGATTTTTGATGTGCATGAGTTTTTCCCGGATGCTTTCGCGGAGCGCTTCCGTCCGCCTCTCAGTTGGATGATGAAATCCCTGTATCTCGGTTTCGAGCGTTGGCTGCAAAGCAGGGTGGATGCCACCATGGCGGTCAGCAAAGACGTTTTGGACCAGCTTGTTCCCCCGGAAAAACAAACAAATACCGCCGTGATTCAAAACTATCCTGTCAAGGATATCTGGGAACTGGAAAACGAAACTCCCATGGAGCTTAACGCCATCAGCGGCATGGAGTTCGATCTCGTTTATGTGGGTGGTTTGACCCCAAACCGCGGGGTTTTCAAAATCCTGAAAAGCGTGAGCCTCCTCAAACGCGAATTTCCCAGCCTGAATGTGTTGATTGTGGGGAAATTCTTCGATTCCGAAGCGGAAAAACAATTCAACCAAGAGCTGAACAAATACAGCCTGAACGCGGTTGTTTATTATCAGGATTGGGTTTCGCCGGATAAAATCGGTTTTTTGTTAAAGCGCAGCAAAATTGGTCTCTGGGTTTTTAATCCCCAAAACCTTCGCCTCAGTAAAGCATTGCCGCTCAAGGTGTTGGAATATTTCGCGGCAGGCTTGCCGGTGGTGGCAACGCGCAGCAAATTGATGTGTAAACTGGTGGAAAAAAACGAACTTGGCGCCTGTTGCGAATATAGCAGCGAATCCATCGCCAAGGCTGTGGCAAAGCTCCTGCGCCTCAAAAAAAGCGAATATCGTCTGATGAGCAAACGCTGTGAAGATATTATCGAGGAAAAATATAACTGGGAAGCGGTGGAGCCCAAGCTTATAACCTTGATGGAAAAACTTGCCGCGCGCCCATGAAACGGATTCTTTATATCAGCTATTTTTATCCTCCCTTGGGCGGACCGGCTGCACTGCGCAATGTCAAAACAGTTAAATATCTGTCTCAGAAAGGCTTTGATTGCAGCGTTATCACGGTTGGCGACATCGAATACCTCTACCGCGATCCAGAACTTTTGGCGCAAAGTGGTGAAGCCCGGATCATTCGCGCGCAATCGCTTGACCCGATGGCTCTTCTGAAAAAGAGCAAATCCGCATCGGATGAGAATCTCTCCCGCCTCTATCTGCAAACTCCGGAAAAGATTAAACTGGCAGTGCGCAGGCTGCATCCCATTGACGACAAAATTGGCTGGGTGCCAGGTCTGATAAAGGCTGGAAGAGCCGCGTTGAAAGAGCAAAAATATGACCTCATCCACGTTTCTCTGGGGCCATTTTCCTCGGCTTTGGGTGCTTATACTCTTTCCCGCGAAAGCGGAATCCCGCTGTCTGTGGATTTTCGGGATTATTGGACCCTGCTTTCGGATTATGAATTGCAGGCTGGGTTTTTCAACCGCGCTTTTTCCCGGCACTGGGAAAAAAAGATCTTACGCCATGCCAGCTTGATTGTAACAGCCACAGACGGCATTGGAAAAGATATTGCCAAGGCTTTTGGTGACGACCTGCAAAATAAAATGCTCACGGTGTTCAACGGTTGGGACGAAGCTGATTTTGAGGATTTGTCTCCCGCTGAAAAAGCACCCGTATTCACCTTTTCCTACTTTGGTAACATCTATGCCCGGCGCAGTTTAAAACATTTTTATGCCGCGTTGAAAAGCCTGCGGGAAGAAGGAGTTTTACCTCCGGAAACACGTATTCGGCTCTACGGAAATTTTTTCCGTGAGGCCTTGACTGAGATTGAGAACAGCGGCATTGCAGACATCATCGAAGTGGTTCCGCAGCTCAGTCACAGGGAAGCCCTGGCGGAAATGCTGGCTGCAGACGCGCTGCTTTTGGTGGTGAATAGCAGCAGCCCGCAAGGCACTCTGACTTCCAAGATTTTCGAATATCTGCGCGCGCAACGGCCTATTTTGGCAATGGTTCCGCGTTTTGGAGAAGCGGCTCAGCTCCTGCAAAACAATTGTCATGATCTCATCTGTGGGATGGAATCCGTCAGCAGCATCCGCCATGCCATTTTGCGGTTGTTACAGGAAGAACCAAAAAAAGCCCAGATTCCCTGGGAACTCCAGCGGAAAAATCAGGTGGCAAAACTGGCTGAAGGCTTGCGCCGCTTAACTGAAAAAAGCTGATTTAGCGCTAATTTATCTCCATCAAAATGGGCCACCTCTGCCTTGCCTTGGACTCCATTCTGGGAGCTATTTTTTGAAGAGGTGAAATCCATCAAGTTAACTGGATAAATTTGTCGCTTGCTGTCTTGCCGCCTTATGTCTCCCTTATGTTTCAAAAGCTAAACATAAGCTACACATAGATATAGGCTCTGGATGGGTTTAATTCAACAGACTCGTTCTATTATTAAGGGAGGAACTTCGCGCCCAGGTTTTAACTTTGATTTAAATGGTGAAAAGATTTGAGCCAAGGACGCTAAAACTGCCACGATTATTTGGTGTCAGCAGGGCTGTTTCACATTTATATTGACGGATTTTGGACATTGAGTAAAAATGGTTAAAACAAGGTTAAAACTTGGCGACGGACTTAAAAAGCCTTCGCGCGCAGTTCTAAACACTTAATACATCCCACTTTGGGGAAAAGGAGACGATATAATGTTGCAAGGTTCATACGTAGCATTGGTGACGCCTTTCAAAGATGGCGGGATAGATTATTCCGCGCTGGAAGGATTGCTGGAATTCCACATCGAAAATGGCACCCATGGCATCCTGCTTTTGGGAACCACGGCTGAAACCGCGGCATTGGCTTCAGACGAAAAAGAAGCTTTGCTGCTGTTCGCAATGCAAAAGATTAACAAGCGAGTGCCTGTGATGATTGGCACCGGAAGCCACAATTTCAAGCAGAGCCTTGCTGCCACCAGGCGTGCCAAGGAGCTGGGCGCGGATTCCGCCCTCATCATCACGCCCTATTACATCAAACCCACCCAAAATGGGATGTATGAATATTTTAAAGCCATTGCGGATGAAGTGGACATCCCCATCGTGGTTTACAACGTGCCCGGACGCACCGGGGTGAATATCAACGCCACCACAATGGTGAAACTTGCTCGCGAATGCCCAAACATCGCGGGCGTGAAGGAAGCCAGTGGCAACATTCCTCAAGCCACGGAAATCATCCGTGACGCTCCGGAAAGTTTTTCCCTGATGAGCGGGGAAGACGCGCTGAACCTGCCTCTGATGGCCATCGGCGGCAAAGGTTGCATTTCTGTGACCGCGAACGTGGCGCCCAAACTGATGAGCCAACACATGGAAAGCTGTCTGGCGGGAGATTTTGCCAGCGCGGCAAAACAGCATCGCCAGCTGCAAAAGCTGAACTGGGCGATGTTTATCGAAACGAACCCCATCCCTGCCAAGGAATCGCTTCACATGATGGGAAAGATTGGTTTGGAATTTCGCCTGCCCATCTGTCCGCTGCAGGACGCCAACCGCGAAATCCTGCGTAAAGTATTGCAAGATTATAAATTCATATAGGAGTATATTTATGGAACAGCAGGCTGTGAAGCACGGCTTTGCGCTGATCGAAACCCGCCGGATTGAAGAAATTGACGCCACCGCGTCGCTTTGGGAACACCAAAAAAGCGGTGCCAGGCTTTTGCGCTTGAAATGCGACGACAACAACAAGATTTTTTGCGCCGCCTTCAAAACTGTCCCCACGGACAGCACCGGCTGCCCACATATTTTGGAACACTCCGTGCTGAACGGATCCAAAAATTTCCCCGCGAAATCCACGTTCATGGAACTGATCAAGGGTTCGCTCAACACTTTCATCAATGCCATGACGGATTCAGACATGACGCTGTATCCCGTTGGCAGCACAAACGCCAAAGATTTTATCAACCTGAGCCGGGTCTATCTGGACGCGGTGTTTTTTCCCAAGATCTATGAACAGCCGAACATTTTACATCAGGAAGGCTGGCACTATGAACTCACCAGCCCCGAGGACGAGCTGAAAATCCGCGGTGTGGTCTATAACGAGATGCGCGGAGCGTTTTCCTCTCCAGACGCCGTGATTTCTCGTTTCAACCAACAGGCGCAGTTTCCAGACAATACCTATGGCGTGGAATCCGGCGGCGATCCCAAAGTGATTCCAGAGCTCACCAACGAGGCTTTTTTGGATTTTCACCGCAAGCACTATCATCCTTCAAATTCCTACATCTTTTTGTATGGAGATGAAGACGCGGATGCCATGTTCGAAATCATGGATGCCGAATACCTCAGCAAATTCGAGCGTTCGCAGGATGTTGTCACAATCGAGCCTCAAAAGCCTTTTGACGCCCCCAAGAAGCTGGAAGTCCAATATCCGGTCGAGGAAGGTAAAGATATTGCACATCAATATCATCTGAGCCTGAATTTCACCTATGGGCAAAGCCCGGACCTGAAGCTAAGCCATGCCATAAACGCGTTGATTAGCATCCTGATGTGGACGCCTGCCTCACCGCTCAAACATGCCATCCTCAAATCAGGATTGGCGCGTGACACCAGCTTTTTCTTCAGTGAGGGAATTTTACAGCCTACCCTCAGCATCATCTGCAAACAGTTGAAGCAGGAGGACGCGGAAACGCTGGCAAACCTGATCAGGAGCGAACTGGAGCGCCTGGTTAAGGAAGGAATCGATAAAAAGCTGATTGAAGCAGTGATAAACCGGCGCGAATTCATGTTGCGCGAAGGCCAGACGAGCTGGGGCCCCAAAGGACTTTACTACGCTTTTTCGGTCTATCAATATTGGATGCACGGTGGAGATCCGCTTGATGGTTTGGGTTTTGAAGAATCCCTGAAAGAGCTGCGTCGCGGATTAACCGAGCCTTATTTCGAGGAATTGATTAAAAACGCGATGCTGAACAACAAGCATGCCAGCCAAATCCTGTACGTGCCGGTGCCGGGTCTTGCAAACCGCTGGGACGTCGAACTTAAGGAAGAGCTCGCTGCCATCAAAGCCGGCATGCGCAAAGAGCAGATTGATGAACTGGTGAAATTCAACGCAGAATTTTTGGAATGGCAACAGGAAGAACCCAGCTTGGAGGACTTGGAAAAAATCCCCGTGCTGAGCCTGAATGATATTGATACACAAGCTGAAAGCTATCATACAGAAGTGGAAAAACGAGGCGACCTGACCCTGCTGAAACATCAATACAGCACAAACGGAATCGTTTATCTGCGCGCCTATTTCGATTTGGCGCACGCTCCAGAAGATGATTTGCCTTGGATTTCGCTCTACAACGCACTTTCTGGCCAGATGGACAGCCAAAACTATGGCTATGCCGAGCTTTCCAACGAAATCAATATCCACACCGGTGGCTTGGGTTTGGTGCTATCTTCGCGTAGTGATTACCTTGATCCGGATCAGGCTCTGCCAAAGCTCACACTTGTTGGCAAAGTGGTTACTTCCAAGATTCAGAAATTCCTGGAACTGGCAACCGAATTGGCACTGCGCCCGGTTTTCAAAGACCGGGAGCGGCTGAGCCAACTGATTCGTGAGATAAAATCCAAGCTGGAAGCCAGGCTGCTTAATGCCGGACATGGCATTGCCATCGATCGTATGTTGGCTCCTTTCAGCCAATTGAACCGATTCAACGACCTCAGCAACGGTTTGGCTTTTTATAAGTTCATGTGTGAGTTGGAATCCAAGCTGAATGAAGGCATCGAACATATCATCGCCGAGCTGGAGCGTGTGCAAAAGAGCTATTTCCTCCGCAAAAACTTGCTGGTCAGCATCACCAGCGATGAAGAGGGAATCGCAGAAACTTCCAAACATCTGGGAATCCTGGTGGATGCTCTTTCCGCCGAGGCTCCACAAGCGGTGGAACGCTCCATCCACGCCGGAAAATCCAATGAAGGAATTTTGGCTCCCGTGCAGGTGCAATACTGCGCCAAGGGCGGCAGCTTTTTCCGCAAAGGCTTTCCCTATTCTGGCAAGTTGAGAGTTCTGAACAGCATACTTTCAAACGAGTTTTTGCATCGTGAGCTGCGCGAAAAAGGCGGTGCCTACGGCGCCTGGGCAGGTTTCCAAACCAATGGCAACATGTTCTTCTGTTCCTACCGCGACCCCAACCTGCGGGAAACCCTGGAAACTTACGATCGCGTGCCGGAATTCATCCGCAATTTCGATTGCAGCCGCCGCGAAATGGATAAATTCATCATTGGCGTCATCTCCGCGCTGGATTATCCGCTCACCCCTGAACGCAAGGGTGCGACCGCGGATGAGGATTACATCACCGGCTTCACCCAGGAAGACAGGCAGCAAATCCGTGACGAGGTTCTCTCCACGCGCATTGAAGATATTCGCGCGTTTGCGGATTTGGTGGAAGCCGTGATGGATCAGAATCATTATTGCGTATTCGGTAACGAAGCCAAATTGAAGGAAGCGGAAGAGCTTTTCGACCTGCTGACGCCGCTTTTTTAGCAAAATAAAATGAAACAACGGGACAGAAAAAGACAGCTTCGGCATGCGGATCCGAGGCTTCGAAATGTCAAAATTCCGGATTTGGACGCGCTGGACGACCGGCGTGAAAGATCAGAATACAAGGCCATGCGCACCGTCGAAAAACAGCACGATAAATTCAAAACCGATGCTGAACTCGTACCGGGTCGTGTTTTGGAAGTCCGCACAAATTACAGCTTTTTGGTGGAGGTGGAAAATGAACTTCATGAGGCAACTCTGTCCGGCCGTTTGAAGCAATTTTCCTACTCCACCTCAGGCTTGGCGGCTGTGGGTGACCACGTTGAATTGGATATTTCCGACGCTCCAAACTATCGTGTGGAAAACATCCTGCCGCGCAGAAACACTCTTTCCCGCTACGCCGGAGGAAAATTCCAAAAAGAAATCATCGTGGCGGCAAATATCGACCAGGTGGTCATCACCTCATCCTGGCGCATGCCACGTATAAAGACCGGTCTCATAGATCGTTACCTCTGCGTTGCGGCGTTGGAACAGATAAAACCGGTAATCGTGATAAACAAAATCGACCTTTGTAACGACCGGGATAAACTGGAGGAAACTCTGGGCTATTACCGCGACTCAGGTTTTCATCTGCTTTTCACTTCCGTGCTCACCGGTGAGGGTATGGATGAATTAAAAGAATTGTTAAAAGACAGGGACAGCGTGTTTTCCGGACAATCCGGCACCGGAAAAAGCTCGTTGATAAATGTGTTGGAACCAGGATTGGACCTGCGTGTGGCATCGGTGAGCAACTACAACGAAAAGGGTCGCCACACCACCACTCAAGCCATTTTATTACCCTGGAGTTTTGGTGGTCATCTTCTTGATACACCAGGAATTAAAACCGTGAACCTCCACCGCGATGCGCTTGAGCATATTCCCAGAATTTTTCCAGGTTTTGCCCCGCTGGCGGAAAAATGCTTTTTCCGGGATTGCAGCCACAGCCACGAGGAAGATTGCGCTGTTTTGGACGCTCTGGAAGAAGGAAAAATCCCCCCAATGCGCTATGAATCCTATTTGAGTTTGATGGAAACCCTCTCATGACCGATTTTGCCATTTACGTAAACCCCGCTTACGCTGAAAAAGCGAGGGTTTTCGATCTGTTGAAGCGATTGGCAGCGGAATATGAAATCCAATTTTGGGGCAGTCCCGAACAGCGGGAGCTGCTTCCCGCTTGGGTTGAAACTTTGGAATCTGGCAGCCAAAACATCGATTGCGTTCTGGTTTTTGGAGGCGACGGCACCATCCTGCGGGCAAAATACCTGGCTATTGATGCCAACGCGCCCATCTTGGGGGTGAACCTCGGCTATCTGGGTTTTCTTTCCGAAGCCACACTGGCTGATTTGGAAAAATCCATCCGGGATTTGATTCATAAAAAATATCGCCTGCTTTCCCGGATGCTGATAAAATGTGAATTGCGCAGAAATGGCAAAATTGAGTTTAGCGGCTTGGCGCTAAATGACGCGGTAATCCATAAAGCAGACACACCGCGCCTCATCCGGGTGCGCATTTTCAGCGGCGGAAGATTTGTGTTCGACACACGTTGCGACGGTGTTGTGGCCAGTACTCCAACAGGTTCAACCGCTTACTCACTTGCCGCGGGTGGACCGATTTTGGCGCCTGACCTGCGTGCGATAGTTTTAAACCCTCTCAACCCACATCTTTTGACCATCCGTTCCATGGTTTTTTCCAGAAGGGATAGTATTTTGATGCGCGTGCACGGCTTGGAAGCCCCGGCAGCACTGCAATTGGACGGCGTAACTTGCTCTCGCCTGCAGGAAAACGACGAAGTGTTGATTAGAGCTGCCAAAGAGCAGGTTCAGTTCATCAAGCTTTCCAACCGCACCTTCTACCAAATTCTGCGGCGTAAAATGAACCTGGGTAAATAGATGCTGACCGGAATCCAAATCCAGAACTACCTTTTTGTTCCATATCAGAGGCTGGAATTCGGGCCGGGCATGACCGTTCTGAGCGGAGAAACCGGCGCGGGAAAATCCATCCTGGTGGGCGCCATTTCGCTCATTTTTGGCGATTCTTCACCTGGTTTGGAAGCCTTCGATCCGGCTCTGCCCATCTATCTGGAGGCCAGTTTCGACATTCGCCAAAACGCTGAATTGCAGGAATATCTAAGCCAACAAGGTCAGGAAATCGAAGGTGAACTTATTTTGGCACGGGAGCTGACCCCGGCTGGCAGATCTGCGTATTTCATGAATGGGCGCAGGGTTACAGCCGCCATGATGCGGGAATTGAAACCGCTGATGATTGATTTTCACCACCAGCGAGACCAGCAAAGGCTGCTTTCGGCTTCCCACCAACTCCAGCTTTTGGATTTGCACGCCCAAAATCAAGCCCTGAAAACGGATTTTGCCAACCGCTATGGCAGCTTGCGCGCGCAAATCAAAGAATTGGAGAGCTTGGAAGAACAAGCTGAAAGGGAGCGTCAACTTCAGGAACTCTACCAGTTTCAGTTTGATGAATTGGAAAAAGCCGGTTTGCGCGAAGGTGAGGAACTTCAATTGCAGCAGGAGTTTGAGCTGCTCAACCATGCCCAGGAAATCGCGGAAACCGCCACAACCGCATCTTTTGATCTATATGAGGGCGAAAACAGCGTGTATGCCAGAATCTCCGGTTCTTTGGCTGGGATTTCCAAATTTTCACACTTGAACAAAGGTCTGGCAACGGTTGAACAGGCTTTGCAGGATTGTCAGGAACTGATTAGCGAAAACGCGGCAGCCTTGAGTGAACTGACCCAGAAACTGGATAGCAATCCCAACCGTTTGGAAGATATTCAGCAGCGTTTGGATCAAATCAACAGCCTGCTGTATAAACACAAGCTGAACAGCAGCCGCGAGCTGCTGGAACTGCAATCCCAGCGCGAAACACAGCTCAATTCTTTTGCGGATTTGGGACAAAGCATCGAAAGCTTGAAACTGTCTATAAAACAAGACTTTGAACACCTGAAACAAAGCGCGGACAAGCTGAGCGAATCCCGGGAAAAAGCGGCCTCCCAGCTTTCTGAGGAATTGCGTGAAAACATCAGCCAGCTTTCCCTTCCCGACGCGCGTTTTAAAATATGTATTGACAGAAAATCGAAGGGTAAAAACATAATACAGGATTATCTTGATTCCTGCACAGAGCTGGGTCAGGATTCCTGCCAGTTTTTCTTCAGCGCAAACCGTGGTGGACAGCTAAAACCTCTCTCTGCAGTGGCTTCCGGGGGCGAACTTTCCCGGATTCTTTTGGCCATCAAAAAGGTGTTGTCCCAGGGTATGGATGAAAAACTGATGATTTTGGATGAAATTGACGCCGGCATCGGTGGTAAAACCGCTGAAAACGTGGCACAGTTCATATTTCAGTTGGCGCGCCGCCATCGCATAATTTGCATCACGCACCTGGCGCAGATTGCGGCTATAGCGGATTGTCAGATTGCCTTGAAAAAGGAATCCGACGGCCCCAAAAGCGTGATAAAAATGAATGTATTGACGCCGGAACAAAGATTGGAAGAACTGGCCCGGATGCTTTCAGGAGACCTTTCGAGCGTTTCCCTGCAGCATGCGCGCGAGCTGATAAATAAATATAAGACTTGAGGTTATAATGTCGAAAACGTCAAAACGGAGACTTAGAGCGGTCGCAATTTTTGTGATCTTTCTGTCCTTGGCATGGGCTGGATACCGAGCTTTTTTGGACAAACCAAAAAAAGACGGCACCGATTCCAGGGCTCACTTTAAAGATTCTGAAAAGCTTTTCACAGACTATAGCTGGCTGAACAAGGCGAAAATCCGCGTGCGCAGCTCCAGCCTGAAAAACACGACCCAGGAAATAGATACCATAATCAGGAGCTATTCTCTGGAGAAGCCGCTCTTAAAATCCAACGAAGGCAACTACGGCGTTTATATATTCAAAATTGATAGCGGCAACCTGCCAACCATAAAAGAAAAATTTAGTAAGGTTGGAAGCATCACGGTTGATAAAGAAGTTGTGGATTCTTCTTTGGTGGTCAAGTCGCTTGAGACCGAAGAGAGCATCCTGGCCTCCAAACGCAAAAATCTGGCAGACATTGATGCCATGGGCAATGTGTATGGTAATATCGCCAAAGATAAAGAGGACCTGATCGGCCAGATTCGCTCTCAGGAAAACCTGGTGAACGTTTTGAAACGCTGGGACACAACCCTGCTCTATGTGGAGCTTGAGCAGGTCGTTGTGACCAACACCGTTGCGCCGTTTAAAGTGTTTGTCGTCAATTTCTTTGGAGCCATCATAGGTTTGTTTGTGGCCTCGGTTTTGGCATATTATGGCACCAAGCTGATCATGTATCTGCTTGCCTTGATGGGCGTAAAAGGTTTCAGCGCCACCGGTTTGGGAAGCTATCAATATGGCTATGGCAACTATGCCAACCGCTATTATTCCCGATATGGCCGCAGTAAAAGCAAACGCAAGGTAAAACGAATTTACAAGGATGGGCGCAGTTCCAGAAGCGACGATGACGACCAGGAAACCTCGCAAAAAGATTAACAAAATCATGAGCAGGAGGTGAACCATGTGCATGATACAAGCGATTCAAGCATGGCATGTTTGGATAATTTTGGGGATTGTCTTTGTGATTATCGAGATATTCGACCCCGCTTTCTTTTTCATTGCCCTGGGCATTGGCGCAATCGCCACCGGGCTTCTCAGCCTTTTGCCCCTGCTGAACAACAATGTTCCGTTGCAGATAGTTATTTTCGCGCTTCTCAGCTTCGTCACCTTTTTGTTCACCCGCAAGCTTGCCAAAAAGGTGCATAACGATGCTGCTGAAGAAACCAATGTTTTTGCCCTCAAAGGTCAGGCAGCCCGCGTCACCAAAGCAATTCCGGTTGATGGCAAAGGTTATGTGAAAGTGGGGGGTGAGGAATGGAGCGCGATTGCCCAGGATGGCGGCGCCATCGAACTCGACGAAACTGTGAAAGTTTTGGATATTGATGGGAACAAGCTGATTGTGACCAAAGAAGAGTAATCTCCGCTTTCCTCAAGACATTAGCGCCGTTTTTAACGGCGCTTTTTTGTTTGAAACCTGTTTCGTTCCAGAGTCAGACTTGTGAGCCACTCGGCTCACATTCCTGCTCCCCCCGATTCCCGGACGGGGGGAACTGGAAGAAAAGCAGAATAAAATATGTTTTGGAATAAAGAGCGAATAAGAATGGGGTACCTTGTTAGTCCTGAAAGCCCAGCCTGAATTTGAATGGCTATGCCTTGGCGTTTGAGGCTTTCAGTTTTCGGAGTAAACGAGCCTCTCGATGGCGCAGTTTTTCCACCTGAGTTTCGTTTACGATTGGTCTGGAAAGCTGCCAAAAAAGTAAGATTTCAGTCTG
>JAAYKA010000032.1 GCA_012522635.1 Candidatus Cloacimonadota bacterium | reverse complement strand
TCCCAAAGGAATTTGTCTATATAAGATAATCCAAAAAACGACCGCTTGCCACAAGTTCCACACCCCGCTTTCCATCTTCAAAAAAGAAGCGCAGAGACAAGCCCAAAACATGCTCTGGAAGCACCTCCACCGCAATCTGGGGCCATTCAATCAGGGTGAGCCCGGTCTCGATTAAATCCGTGATGCCCAAATCCAAAAACTCAGCCTGCCCCTTCAGCCGATAAAGATCCAAATGGAAAATGGGAAAACGCTTGCCAAGGTATTCCTTCATCAACACAAAGGACGGGCTGTCAACCGTTTCCACCACTCCCAGTTCCGCCATCAGCGCCCCGCTGAAAAAGGTTTTCCCGGTGCCCAATCCGCCCCAGAGGCAAATCACATCCCCCGGCTCCAAAATTGGCGCGATGGACGCCGCCAAATCCAGCGTGTCCTGCCGCGTCTTCAGTTCGTAGTGTTTACTCAGTTTTTCCATCTTAAAAAGAAAAGTCCCGAATGCTGGTGGTGACCAAGCCTGGTCTCCAAAAGCTTCCGGGACCTTTTGCTAAACGCAATCCTAAATATAGGATACACGGGCTTCGCTTTTTTGTCAAGCCCTATTTCAGGCGCTTGGAACGGCAGGTGGCAACCGGCAGAATCATTTCCTCCATGGAAACCCCGCCGTGCTGGAAGGTTCCGTTAAATTGCCTCTGATATTGATGGTAGGAATTTGGATAGACGAAATAGTAGTCGTCTTTGGCAAAAATGAAGTTATCCACGATGCTTTTCACCGGCAGCCCAAATTCCGAGGGCTTTTTCACGAAAATGGAATGGCGGTCGTTCGCGCTGAGGTTTTTCCCCTCTTTATAGCGCACCGTGATGGAAGTATCCCGGTCTCCAATCACCTGCGTGGCGCGATTCACTTTGATGGAGCCGTGGTCTGTGCTGATGATGCAGATGGCATCCTGCTTTGCAATCATTTTCAGCGCTTCATACAGCGAGGAATGCAAAAACCAATGCTTTGTGAAGGCACGCAGGCCTTCCTCATTGGGGATGGTTTCCTGCAGGATTTTATCCCTCGAACGGTGGTGTGCCAAAAGGTCCAGGAAGTTATAAACCAGCACCACCAGGTTTTCCTTGTTCCAGGTTTCAATCTTACGCAGCACGAAATTCCCCTCTTCCATATTGAAAATCTTCACATATTTGGAAGCAGGGTCAAGGTTGTAGCCCAATTCCGCCACGTGTTCATCCAAAAGCTGGTGTTCGTTGCGGTTGCGGCTGCTATCCATCTCGCCGCTTTGAACCCAATATTCAGGAAAACGTTTGGCAATATCCTGGGGCAAAAGCCCGCTGAATATGGAATTACGGCTATACGGTGTCGCGGTGGGCAGGATGGAATAATACAAATCCATCTCTTCATCAAAAAGTTCCTTGATATAGGGCTGGATGGCCAGATATTGATCCAGTCTCATGCAGTCAATCAGGATAAAATAGATGGGCACGCCCTCATCAAAATGGGGCGCGATATATTGTGAAACCAGGTCGAAAGACAGGTTTGGCCGGTCGTCTGAACGCAGCCAATCGCGATAGTTGCGTTCCACAAAGTTAGTGAATTCCGTATTGCAATTGCGCTTTTCCAGAAAATGGGTCTGGCGCAGCCCTTCATCGTTTACTTCATCAATCTGGATTTCCCAATATGCCATTTCGCGATATATGGTTGTCCAGTCTTCCCAGCCGGGATTGTCAAAAAGACGCTGGTTAAGCTGTCCGATATAGCGGGAATATTGCTCGCCGATGCGGTTCGCGCGAATCTCATCGGCTTGAAATATCTTTTTGATGGCCATGATGATTTGGTTCGGGTTGATGGGCTTGATCAGATAGTCCGTAATCTGCGAGGCAATCGCTTTTTCCATCAGGCCTTCCTCTTCGCTTTTGGTAACCATCACGATGGGCATGGCAGAGTTGATGCGTTTGATTTCCTGCAGAGTGGCGAGCCCGTCCAAACCGGGCATCATTTCGTCCAAAATCACCAGGTCATATTTGTTTTCCAAAACCTTTTCGATGGCGTCGCTGCCGTTGTTGCAGGTGTCAACCGAATAGTTGCGTTCCTCCAAAAACATCACGAAGGATTGCAACAGGTCAATTTCATCGTCCACCCAAAGGATTTGCATTTGTTTGGCGCGTTTCAATGGTGTTCCTCCTTTTTCAGCTCGTCTTCAAATTCGCGCTGGCGCTGACGCACCACGTCTCTGATGCTTTCAGTGTCTGAATCTTGAAAATACAGCGCGAGCTTGTAGTTCAGTTCCGTGCGGGAACAGTTCAAAATTGCGGTCATCCGCTCCAAATATTGGTCGATGAACACTTTTTTGGGATCAAGGTTCTTTTCTTTTTCTTCCTTTTTTATCTCTTTGATGTGATCGCGAAGCTCCCGGGTGGGCATTTCCTCTGCTTTTTGCACCCAGTCATCGCGATCCGCCCAATCCGCTTTCCGAACCAGGGGCTGAATCATCTGAAGGCGGTCGAAACCGATATCCAAAATCGTGCCTTCGTCCACATCCATTTCTTCGATGAAAACGTCGAATATCGACACCAGTTTTCCAGCCAGCGAGCCGCTCAGGCTGTATTCGGCTTCCACAAATTCGCGGAAATTCTCATAGCCTTTCACCTTGAAAAGCCGGCTGCGCTTGATTTCTGAAAGCAACTGTCCCAAGCTCACAAAATTCTCTTCCAGCTTTTCCTTCAAATTTGCCACCGCGGAAAATTTCTCTTCCGGGCTCATCTTTTCGATTTGTTCATATTTTTCTGTCATTTCTCATCTTTCCTTAAAAATATCTATTCTCCAACGGGGAAATATACGTGCTCCGTGCCCGGAAACAGGCCTTGGCGCACTTCGTGGTGATAATGTTTCAACGCGCCGGTGATTTCCTCATCCAGCGTGGCGTAGGATTTCACAAATTTTGCCACCATCGTGGAATGTCCCAAAAGGTCATGATACACAAGGACTTGCCCATCCGTGAATCTGCCTGCTCCGATGCCGATTGTGGGGATTTTCAACTGTTGCGAAATCTCTCTGCCCAAGCCTTCCGGAATGCCTTCCAAAACCAGCATGAAAACACCGGCTTCCTCCAGCGCCAAAGCCTGGCGAATCAATTCCGCGTGGGCTTCCTTGGTTTTGCCTTGAACCTTGAATCCACCGAAGCGGTTCACACTTTGCGGGGTGAGACCGATATGTCCGCAAACCGGGATTTCACAATCCAAAATGGCACGCACAGCCTCAACGCGCTGGTCTGAGCCACCTTCCAGCTTCACCGCGTCGCAATTTCCCTGAACCACCAGAGCCGCGGCGTTTTCCTTGGTCTCTTCCAGACTCAAATGGTAGCTCATGTAGGGCAAATCGCCCACCACAAATGTGTTTGGAGCGCCCCGGCGCACGGCGGCGCTGTGGTAAACCATGTCTTCAATGGTAACCTTCAGGGTGGTTGGATAACCCAAAACCACCATGCCCAAACTGTCGCCAACCAGGATCATATCAATCCCGCTGGCTTCCACGCAGCGAGCCATGGAGGCGTCATACGCGGTCACCATCGTAATTTTTGTGCCTGCCTCTTTCATCTTCAAAAAAGAGTGGACGTTCATGGAGCTGTTTTTTGTCATCTTCGTTTCCTTGTCCGGATTTTTTTCATGGCCGGACACTTTTTTATTTATAAAAAGGTCCCCGGCGGGGGCTTGGTTCGGAAATTTGGAACTTTGAACCGGTATAAAAACAAAAACAGACGTGCCTGAGACCCGTGTTCCAGCCAATTCGCAACGGGTGCCGCGCGTTTGGCCTGATTTGGCTTCAAGCCCTGAGGACAAGTTATTTTCCCTCAAAATCCACGTCAATCTTTTTCTTTGTCACAAACTTATTTC
>JAAYKA010000031.1 GCA_012522635.1 Candidatus Cloacimonadota bacterium | reverse complement strand
GTGGGTGAAGAATTGTTTTAATGTGGGGCTGGTCTCAGCCTATTTGGTTCTCCTTTTTGGCTGTTACGGGCCCGGTTTGATTTTGAGGGTTGAGATTTTTGGGAAAAAGGCGCGGATTGAGCTTGGACGTGGTCTGCGTGTTTCATGTGCGATGATGTTTGGCAAAACGCCACAGGCGGCAAAACGCGTGCTTTTTTGTGGTGGGGAAAAGTGTGGGGCTAAGTTGTGAAAATTGCAGGCGCTTCTGTTTGCATTTCTCCCCTGGGCTTTTGGAGCCGAAGAGAAAAAAAAAGCAAAGCTTTTAGCTCTTGGTTTCATTGACATTTATCCTTTGCGCGCCCGCGCTTTTGAAAAGGGTCAACATTTCCTTCTGCGGCTCTTTACTCCACTGCAGGTCAAGTAGATAGACTTTGTATGGAAGCCACAACTAAGGTGCAATTGACATATTTTGGATTGTCAAATTTTTGTCAAGCAAAATGCTTTTGAGACGGCTGGAGGCGAGGTGGTTCACGCAGATTACGCTGATAACGCAGATTTTTTAATAGATTAGGGATACACAGGATGCTGTGGATGCAAAAGGGATTGGAGTGGAGGCGAGATGGCGAGGTGGTGTTCCGAGTCGGTTGACCTGAAAGCTCTGCCCCAGGCGTCATCTTGGCGCGCCAGAATGACAGGGTTGGGGCAAGTAACCAGTTGACATACCTTTAGCGCGCCTTCTTGCTTGCCGCCTTATGTATCCCTTATGTTTCAAAGGCAAACATAAGGCACATATAGGTTTAGCATCATTGGTGTTTTTTACAAGGGACTCGTTCTATAAATATGGTGAGATGGTCAGATGGAGAGGCGAGGAGTCGGTGTAAGTTGGCAGTATAGAGTTGTGAGTTGTCAGTTATCCAAGGCTTAGTCTGGCTTATGATTAGCAAAACCGGGTGGTCGGAGGAACTTTTTTTACTACCCAGGGCTGGATTCTTCACTTCGTTCAGAATGACGCGTCGGCTTGAGTTTGGTGGTGATGTGTAAAGCCTGGCTGCTCATAAACCATTGTTGACATTAAGGTCTGAATCCTTCACTTCGTTCAGGATGAGGGTCTGGCGCTACCTCGCCATCTGGTCGTCTCGCCACCTCACCAAAACCAACCCCTTTTTTTAATCTTCATCATCATGTGCATCACTAATCCATTCATATAAAATCGCTACGAAGCCAAATCCCTTGACACAACAGCGCCCTTCAAAAATCATAGCTTATCATAGTAAATTCAAAAGGAGCGTCCATGGCCCGGCTGGATCAAGCCCTTGATAAATTAGAGAGTTACGCGCGGGATATGCGGATTTTTTCCCCCGGCGCGAAGCTTTTGCTTTGCGTTTCCGGGGGGGCGGATTCGATGGCGCTGCTACTTTTATTTACACGGCTTCTTTCCCGCATTCGGCTCACACTTTTGGTGGTACACGTGAATCATCAATTGCGCGGTCCATCCAGCCACGCCGATGAAGACCTGGTGCGCGAACAATGCCAGGAATTGGGGGTTCCCCTGATTGTGCGCAAGATTCGCGTTGCCCAGGGTGCTGGCTTGGAAAACCGGGCGCGGCAACAGCGCTTTGAGGTTTTTGAGGAGATTCTCAGCGCCTACCGCTTTGATCTCATCGTGACCGGTCACCATCTGAACGACCAAAGTGAGACCATGCTGCTGAACCTGGCGCGCGGCGCGGGTTTGAGCGGCCTGGCCGGTATCCGGCCCCTGGCTGGAAACGTGGCGCATCCTTTGCTTTGCTTTGAAAAACAGGAATTAATCCAGATTTTGGAAGAGGAAAAAATGCCCTGGCGCGAGGACGCCAGCAACGAAGACCAGAGCTTAAAACGAAACTGGGTGCGGCACAGCCTGATCCCGCTTTTGGAGACGGAGCTGAACCCCCGCCTGGGCAGCAGCCTGGGACTTCAGGCACGCATCTTCGCCGAGGCGGAGGAAATGCTTTTGAAGCGTGCCCAGCAATTGATGAAGAAGGTGGCGCTGGAGCAGGAACCGGAACGGATAACGCTTTCGCTGCCGGAGTTTGAGCGCTGCAGCCGTCTGGAGCGCTGGTATATCCTGCGCGAATTCACCAGCCAGCTCAGCGGCAGTGAACGGGACTTTTTTTCCTATAACTTCCAGGAACTGATGAACTTGCTGGATTCTCAAGGCTCCAAATATGTGCCCCTGGGGCGCGGTTTGAGGGCGGTGAAGGTTTACGACCGCCTGATTTTGGAGCCAGACGAGGAGCCGGAGCCCGTGCCGGAAGAACTGAGCATCGGCGAAGACCGTTCCCGCGCTGTTTGGGGGGATTACCGCTTCAGCTTCAAGCTGTTGAAGGTTTTGCCCGCGCAGCCTGAGGAAGACCCTCTGCGGGTGTTTCTGGATGCCGATAAAATCAGCTTTCCGCTGCAAATCCGGGCACGCCGTCCGGGAGACCGTTTCCAGCCGCTGGGCATGGACGGACAAGTGAAGCTGAAAAACTTTTTTATAAATGTGAAGCTGCCCCGCTTTGAGCGCGACAGGGTTCCCATCTTCGACGATGGGGATAAAATTGTGTGGGTGACAGGCCTGCGGGTGGACGCCCGCGCGGCATTGGACCCGGACAGCTCACGATTTTTGTTGATTAGCGCGGAAAACATGAAGGCGCGCCCCAAAAGGGCTGCCAGCCGCGTGGAAGCCAGGAGAATGAAATGAACAGTATGAACCTCGACCTCTCGGCAGTATTGCTGGACGAACACCGCATCCAAGCCCGGGTGCGGGAAATCGGCACGCAGATTGCCCAGGAATATAAAGATTCGGTGCCGGTTTTAATCGGCATCATGAAAGGCGGCTTCGTGTTTTTAGCCGACCTCTGCCGCAGCATTACGATTCCGCTGGAGATTGACTTTATGGCAATATCCAGCTATAACGGCGCCAGCAGCACGGGAGCAGTGAAAATCCGCAAAGACATCGACACAAACATCGCCGGCCGCCACGTTATCGTTGTGGAAGACATCGTGGATTCCGGGTTGTCGCTGCAATATATCCGCGAATATCTGCAAAACCATGGCCCCGCCAGCCTGAAGGTTTGCGTTTTGCTGGACAAACCCCGTGCCCACAAGATGGAAACAAGTTTCGACTATGTGGGCTTCCAGATTGATAATGATTTTGTGGTGGGCTATGGGCTGGACTATCAAAACCGGTATCGGAACCTTCCCTATATCGGCATCCTGAAAGAAGAGATTTATTCATGAAAAAGATACAATTTATCGTGGCGGCGCTGCTTTTTGCAGGCAGCCTGGCCGCCGGTAGCCTGGGCGTGACCAACCAACCCGCGCCCCTGCAAAGCGTTCCGGTGGGACCGGCACAGGAGTTTTCCCAGCTTCTGATGTGGTTCATCATCGCCCTGCTGGCCATCACCGTAATCAGTTTGGTGCGTACGATTATTTTGAGACGCAAAAACCGTAGAAACGGAAACAATCCGCCTCCACAACCACCACGGCGTCCGGGAATGCCGCCTCAGGGCGGGCCTCAACTCCCCGCCAAACCGGGGATTTCCTGGACCTTCGTAATCGTGCTCTTGATTTTGGGCAGCCTGATGGTGTTCAGTTGGTTTGGCGGACATGAACAGATGAGCGAGGCGAAATATTCGCAGTTCACAGCGGCTTTGCGCGCGGGCAAGGTGAAGCAGGTCACCATGATGGAGCAGGATCTGCAGTATGAGACCAAGGACGGCAAAAAATTTCATACCCTGTTGCCACCGGTGAACGATCCGGAATTGATGGAATTGATTCGCGATCAACGGGTTGAACTGATCACCAAAAAGCCTTCGCGCTGGCTGGGGATTTTGAGCTATATTTTCCCGCTGATTTTGGTGATTGGTTTTTGGTGGTTTTTGATGCGGGGAATGGGTAATCAGAACGCCAAAGCCTTCAGTTTTGGCAAGAGCCGGGCACGCAAACACGAGGGCGACCGCAGCAAGGTGACCTTCAAAGACGTGGCGGGCGTGGATGAAGCCAAGGAAGAGCTGCAGGAGATTGTTGAATTTTTAAAAGACCCCAAAAAATTCCAGCGCTTGGGCGGACGCATCCCGCGGGGAGTGTTGCTGGTGGGACGCCCCGGCACGGGGAAAACGCTGTTGGCAAAAGCGGTTTCCGGCGAGGCGAAGGTTCCCTTTTACAGCATCAGCGGCTCGGACTTTGTGGAAATGTTTGTGGGCGTGGGTGCCGCGCGCGTGCGTGACCTTTTTGAGCAGGCTAAGAAAAACTCGCCCTGCATCACTTTTATCGACGAGATTGACGCCGTGGGCAGACACCGCGGCACCGGTCTGGGCGGTGGACACGACGAGCGCGAACAAACCCTGAACCAGCTTTTGGTGGAAATGGACGGATTCGAGCCAAACGAAGCGGTGATCATCATTGCCGCCACCAACCGTCCGGATATTTTGGACCCCGCGCTGTTGCGACCGGGACGTTTTGACCGTCAGGTGACGGTTGATTTGCCCGACATCAAGGGACGCACCGAAATCCTGAAGGTGCACGCCGCGAAAGTGCCTCTGGGCGAAGATGTGAGCCTGGAGCTGATAGCACGTGGAACGCCGGGATTCAGCGGGGCGGATTTGGCAAATATCGTGAACGAAGCCGCCTTGATTGCCGCCCGTCACAACAAGCAAAATATCAATATGAGCGATTTTGAAGAGGCGAAGGATAAATTGATTCTGGGCAAGGAAAAGAAGAGCCGCGTGATTCCAGAGGAAGACAAACGCCGTACCGCCATCCACGAAATCGGGCATGTGCTCACTTCCGTTTTTCAGGAAAAGACCGAGCCGGTGCACAAGGTTTCCATCATCCCGCGCGGTTTTGCCGCTGGCGCCACTCACTTTTTGCTGTCGGACAAAACAAATTATTCGCGCAGCTATCTGGAACAGATGATGACCGGAACCCTGGGCGGACGCGCAGCGGAAGAGATTGTCTACAATGAATTTACCACCGGAGCGGGCAACGACCTGGAGCGGGTGACCGACATCGCCAAAAAAATGGTCTGTTCCTGGGGCATGAGCGAAGCTTTCGGACCCATGACCGTGGGCAAGGATCACGGTGAAGTGTATCTGGGCAAAGAACTTATCGGCCGCGATACCCATAGCAACGAGACCGCCCAGCTCATCGACAGCGAAGTGCGGGGCTTCATCAGCCGCGCCTACGATCGGGCACTGCAGATTTTGCGCAAACATCGCGGACTTCTGGAAAGCTTGGCAGAGGAGCTTTTTGAAAAAGAAACCCTGGGCACGGATGAGATTTTTGAATTCATCCTGGCTGCAGTGGACGACGATGACCGACAGCACATTCAGCAAAAACTTGCCAAGGCGCGGGAAATGCGTTTTGGACACAGCGAAAGCCAGGAAGAGGAAGCCGACAGTTGATGAGCGCTCCAGCCCCAAACCCAACAAAACTGAAGCCCTGGCTGCATCTGGGTGGCAAAAATCCGGAATTTCACGCGCTGTTGCGGGAAGGGAAGGATTTTTGTGTGGAAGGCAAAAAGATAGCGCTTTCCAGCCTGGTGATTGCCCAACAGGTTCACGACGACGGGGTGCATGTTTGCAAGGCTGAAGACAGCGGCGCTGGAATCACCCAGCCGAAAATTGCCGGAGCGGACGCGCTGATCACAACCATCCCCGGGCAATATCTTTTGATTCGAACCGCGGATTGTTACCCCATCCTGTTGGAAGATAAACAGGGTCGGGTAGTTGCCGCAATCCACAGCGGCCGCGAAGGCACCCGGTTGAACATTGTTGGCAAAACCATCCGTGTTTTGAGCGAAGAATTTGGCATCCAACCCGTCGAGCTGTGGGCTCACGTGGGCGCCGGCATCTGCGCGCAACACTATCAGGTGGACGAAACCACCTGGCAACACTTTCGCCAAAGCCAGCCACTGCCGTGTTTATGCAATCCCGAAGATGGCAGCCGCGTGATTGACCTGCGCGTGGCGGTTTTTCGCCAGCTTATCGAAGCAGGTTTGCCCTTTTACAATATCGAACAGGATTTTGCCTGTACCCTTGAATCTTCGAACCACCATTCGCATCGCCGCGACGGCGGCCCCCAAAGACAGATAAACTTAATCGGACTTGAATATGAGCAAGATCCTCAGGAACCGAGCCGGGAATATCCGGCTGGAACTGCGTGAAGACCGTCTTTCCGCCTGGCTGACCATCAGCGGCGAAAAAAGGCTGACCGACGAACAGGACATCCTGGACCTGATCGGGGAAGCGGGTATCCGCACCGGATTTGAAGAAGCCGCGCGTTATATGCGCAAACACGGCTTGGAAAAAGATTTTGACGTGGCTTTCCCCATCGCCATGAGCCGGCGCGTGAAGGGTGAAAGCAAGCTGAACTACTTTTTTGACCTGAAGGAAGCGAAAGATTTCAGCGGAAAAGTGGATGTCACAGAGTTGGAGGGGCTCACCTGCATTGAGGCAGGCACAGTGGTGGCAGATTATGGCGGAAATATCTTCGAACGCCAGGGCTCCATCTACGACATCTATGGCGAAATGCTGCAGGATGAGGATTTTGACATGGAATCCGCAGGGCAGGTGGCGGGTGAAAATGTGGTTTTCCAACCCGAAAAACGTCAATTCATTGCCGAGGGCAGAGGATTTATCAGCGTGGACGAAACCGGACGTATCTCCGTTTTGAAACGTTTGATTTTGGATGAACTGCCCACGCAAGCCGGTGTTGAGATCAGATGTCCAGCGGATTTGGAGATTCTCGGCACGGTACACATGCAAAAACTGCGCGTGGCGGGAGACCTGATCGTACGTGGGGATATTTCCCACAGTGCGCTGCATTGCCTGGGCAGTTTAAAAGTTGAGGGCGACATCGTGGATTGTCGTGAGCCCGGGCTGAACGTGGAGGGAAACCTGGTATGCCGGGATATTCGCTCTTCGCGGGTGCTTTGTGGCGGCGGATTGCGTTTTGAGGATCTCATCAGCGGCAGCGAAGTGGTCGTCGGCGGCAGCATCTTTAGCGAAAACGGCAGCATCCGCGGTGGTCACAGCGAATGTGGCGGCAGTTTGGACGTTTTTAACCTGGGCGAGCCCCAGGGCGGGGAAACCGAGGTGGAACTTAGCATCGGGCCCTACCACAAAGCACTTCTGATGCAGATGACCAAAGAGCTGGTTCGCCTGCGTGAAATGGGGGACAGCGAAGCCAGCCAGGAATTGAGTGCGCGGGTGAAAGCCCGTGAGGAAGCGCTGGACGCGGAACTGAACCGATTTTTAACCCGCCCCAAGGCGGAAAAGTATTTTTTGAGGGCGCGCGGAACAGCGTATCCGCCTTTGGAGGCAAGGGTTTTAAAATATGAATATAGCATCCGGGAGCCCAAACAGGGCCTCGAGATCTGGGAAAAAGATTAAAGGAAAAAACACAATGAAACGAATTTTCGCGGCAATGCTGATTCTGATTACTGCGACGGCTTGGGCATTGGAACCACGCTTCCCAACCGACCCCGCCGTCTCGCCTGATGGCAGCGAGATCTGTTTTGTTTACGACGGAGAGCTGTGGCGCGTGCCCTGGAACGGCGGAACCGCCATCCGGCTCACCGCCACACAAGAAGACGAGTTTGGCCCACAGTGGTCTCCCGATGGCAAAACCATTGCCTTCAATTCGAACCGTGGCAGGGGCAGTTTTGTGTATCTGATGCCCGCTGAAGGTGGCGAGGCGTGCGCGGTTTTTGAGGAAAGCTACATGCTTTGCGATTGGTTCGCGGACGGACAGGCGCTTTTGGTGACGCGCTACAATCCGGGTTTTGGCTCATCATTTTATAAAATGCCCTTGGATGGCAGCAGGCCTGTGCTTTTGGCGGAAATCGGTGATAGATTTGCCAGCCTTTCACCGGATAATAAAAAGATTGTGTTCAACCGCCGTGGCGATCCCCATCGTGAGGCCTACCGCGGCAGCACCGCCGGCGAACTTTGGGAAATTGACATCGACACAAAGAGCTATACCAGGCTGACCTTTACGGACTTCACGGAGCGCTATCCGCGGCATTCCCACATCGGGGACAGGCTCTATTTTTGCGCTTCGGATGGACAGCGTTTCCAGATTTACAGTGCCGACGACATGGATTTTTCCAAACCCAGACAGTTGACGGATTTCCCGCAGTGGTCTGCCCGGGATATAAATATCGCGCGCCAAAACGACCGCATGGCGTTTGAGATGTTCCACGAAATTTGGACTTGGGAACCCGAGCGCGGCGCGGCGAAACTGGAAGTGAGGATTGGTGAAGACCAATGGCGGCGCGACCTGCAAACAGAAAACGTGAAGGATGCCATCGAGGCTTTCGCGGTTTCGGGAGACGACCTGCTGGTGGGCTTCAAATACAAATATGACGCTTTTTTCATGCCCCGCAAGGGGGGTGAAGTGCTGCCGGTGGGGACGGATCTCACCGCCATCGGTGCCATGGAATTCTTGGAAGATGGGCGCAGCCTGGCTCTGAGAATGATGGACGGAGGCATCGGCAGGCTTTTCAGCGTGAAATGTGAAGAGGGCGCCAAACCACAACGCATGGAATGGTTCGGCGCGGACAGCCTGGACGTGGATCGTTTTTACCGGGATGAAGCTTCCGGGAAATGGGTGCTGTTTTATGGCGATAAACTCCAGAGCGGACGCATCGCCGTGGGCGGTCCCGGACTGAAAGACCTGAAGCCCATCAACAATAACCGCGCTTCCATTGGCGATTTTGCCATCAATTCCACCGGGGAATATGCCGTTTTTGCCACCACCCGTGAAGATATCTGGATGCGTGAACTTTGGCTGCACGATTTTGCCAGCGGTGAAAACCTGAAGCTGATGAACGACGATATGTGGATTAACTCCCTGGCTTGGACACCGGATAACCGTTCCATCCTGATTGGCAGGGGCGGGGATATCTTCAGGCTGGATCTGGCACCCAGAGATGAATTTGAATTTGAGATTGACAATTGGGACGAGATTCTGAACCCTTCCGAGGAGGAAAACGCGGAGGATGTGGATATGGAAATTGAGATCGACATCTCCGAGACAAATGAAGACGAGCCCCAGGAAAAACCGGCGCTTCCACTGAATATCGTTTGGGAAGGTTTGGAAAAACGACTGTATCCCATTTTGGAGGAAAGCGAGCGCAGCCTGAGCGTGGAACGCGCCATCGACGACAGCACTTTTTATTATTATGCTTGGGGCAGCGGTGATGACCCTGGCATCAAGCTGAAAAAAGCCAATATCCAGGGTGAAAACGTGAAGGACGTGCACGACCTGGGAAAAAAAGCGAAAAGCCCCCGCCGCGTGGGAGACAAGCTTTACTGGCTGAACGACGGCAAAATCAGTTGGTTCCATCTGGAAAAACGCAACAAGGGTGAAGTGGGCGCCAGCTTCAAATATGAATACAGCCTCAGCAAGCTGAACACCCGCGTTTTCGAACAGGTTTGGGGTGCTTTTGGCCTCAATTTTTATGATCCGAACATGCATGGCCAGGATTGGGACGCGCTTTACGAGCTCTACCACCCCTTTGCCGAAAAAGCACGCAATATCAGCGATATTGCCTCCATCGTGAACGAAATGATTGGCGACGTTGACGCCTCCCACACAGGTTTTTATCCCCGTCGCGAAGGGAGCATGAAATATGAATCCCCGGCCTATCTGCCCTTGGAATTCAACTGGCAAAAGCAGCTTGAGGAAGGCTTGGAAGTGAGATTGGTTTATCCAAATTCATCTCTTTTTGGCTATTATGGCATCAAAACCGGGGATATTGTGACCGCCATCGACGGCGAGAAAATCATGGCCAACACTCCGCTGGATAAGCTTTTGTTGGGCAAGGAAGGCAGCCGTATCAACCTCGAATATCTTAGCGATGGCGAGGAAAAACAGGCCACGCTCACAGGCTTGGGATGGGACGAAATCCGCGCCCTGCGCTATGACTATGAAACGGCATTGAGCCAAAAAAAGGTGGATGAACTCACCCAGGGACGCGTGGGCTATATCCACATCCCCAGCATGGGCAGCGAGGACTATAATAATTTTTACCGTGATCTTTTCCGCGACAACGTGGACAAGGAAGCCCTCATCATCGATGTTCGTGGCAACACGGGCGGCCATATCCACGACCAAATCATCAACCTTCTGAACCGCCAGCCCTATGCCTGGTCCACTTCCCGGCGCTACAGCGGCATCCAAAATCTGGAGCCCAGGCGGGTTTGGACCCGTCCCAGCATCGTGCTGGTGGATGAAGGCTCTTTTTCCGATGGCGAGATTTTCCCCACCGTCTATCAGGAATTGGGCTTGGGAAAGGTGGTGGGACAGCCTTCCAGCGGCTCCGTGATTGGAACCTGGCAATATCGCCTTTTGGATGGTTCGTCCATGCGCATGCCTGGCTCCGGCTGGTATAAACTGGACGGCACAAACATGGAAGGAACCGGTGTGCGACCCGATATTTTGGTGGAAATCACCCCCGAAGACCTGATTTCCGGCAACGATACCCAGCTTTTGCGCGCCGTGGAAGAAATTCTGAAGGAACTGCCCTGAGGTTTTTTAAATGAAGATTGGAGCAACAAATGCCGGCAGATGAAGATTTGCGAAAACTGATTCTGAGGGCGGAAGCGCTGATGAGAACAAACTGGCTGCACGCGGCTCAATTGCTGATGCAGGCGGTGGAGGAAAACCCCAACGATCCGAGGCCGCTGATTGCCCTGGGGGATTTCTATCAAAAACGTCAGCTTTACGACAAAGCTGTGCGCTGCTTCCAATCGGCATTGAAGCTGGATCCAAACGATAATCAGCTCAAACTGGTCATCGGCAACACTTTTTTTGCCCAGGGCGAATATCAATTGGCCATTGTGTATTACGACAAAATCAGCCAGCCCAGCACAGACGTTCGCTACAACAAGGCATTGGCGCTTGCCTATTTGGGAAAACACCGCGAAAGCATTGCCATTATGCGGGAATTGATGAGCGTGATAGACAACAATCCCTTCATCTATTTCCTTTTAATCGAACAGCTTTTCCGGGTGGGAGATTTCGAAGCCGCTCAGCTCTGCATCGCCAAAGCCGAGGCGAGAATCGGATCTCATCAACACCTGCTTTTGCTGAAAGCGCTCAGCTTTGCCCATTTCAAAAACTGGCTGATGGCACTGAACGCGTTTATGGCTTACGACCGCCCGGGAAACAGAATGCAGACCGAACACAGGCTGGTGTATGCGGATTGCGCCGTCAGAAGCGGAATGCCCGGCTTGGGAATCTCTGTTTTGGAGCGGGCTGTGGTGGATAATCCATATTCCATCGGGGTTTACGAAGACTTGGTGCGCCTGCTGTTGCGTGAAAAAGATCATGTGAAAGCGCGTAAATACCTCAAACAGGCAAAGCGCTTTTTTCCGCTGTTGAGCCCGATGCTGCAACTGCTGCAGGGACGCCTGGGCAGGATTGAGGAACAATGATGGCGCTGCACAGGCTAATCGCGCCGCTGAAAAACTATGCCTGGGGTTCGCCGGAATTCATTCCCCATCTTTTGGGAAAAACGCCAGATTCGGGACTGCCTGTGGCAGAAATGTGGCTGGGAGCCCATCCCAGCGCATCCAGCATTTTGGCTGAAAACGGGCGCAGCCTGCGCGAACTGATTGCTTCAGATCCCGATCGCACCCTGGGACGCGGCGTCGCTCTGGCACAGGGAGAGCTTCCCTTCCTGCTGAAGGTTTTGGCGGCGGCAGAACCACTTTCCCTGCAGGCTCATCCCAGTGCGGCTCAAGCCAAGCTGGGCTTCGAGCGCGAGAACAGCCTGGCGCTGCCTCTGGATTCGCCGCTGAGGAACTATCGCGATCCTCTGCCAAAGCCGGAATTGCTCTGCGCTCTCACGCCCTTCAAGGCCATCTGCGGTTTTCGTCCCGCGGATGAGATTGCCAAAAACCTCAAGGATGCCGGTGTTTCGGGGTTTTTACGCAAATATGATGTGTTTGAGCTCCATCCCAATCCGCGCACTTTCGCCGATTTGTCAATGGAACTCTTGAATTTGGGGCAGGATACGTTGTCAAAGGCTTTGGCAGCCTTGGATGAAGCCCTGCCAGGAAATGTTCTCGATCCCGAGATTCGGGATTGCATTTTGGGGCTCAAACGTCACCATCCGGGAGACCGGGGTCTGCTGGCACCGTTGTATTTGAATATTTTCCAGCTCGAGCCCGGTGAGGCGCTGTTTTTGGAAGCGGGCGTGTTGCACGCTTACCTGGAAGGCGCGGGCATCGAAATTATGGGAAATTCAGACAATGTTTTGCGCGGTGGACTGAGCCCCAAACACATCGACAGCCTGGAACTGGCGCGTGTTTTGGATTTCAGACCGTATCCGGGTGGAATTTTGAAGCCTGAAAACATCGGCTCCGGCCTGGAGGCCTATCGCACTCCCGCGCGGGAATTTGAACTGCGACATTTGCGCTTGGATGGCTGTGGCGTCGTTTTGAAATTAAACGAAGCTCCGCTGATACTTTTATGTGAGGATGGAAACGTCAGTCTGAAGGCAGCGGGGGAGAGCCTGAGCCTCAAAAAGGGCGAAAGTGCCTTCGTGAGCGCGGAACCGGAAAGGCTGGAACTGGAGGGAGTGGGGAAGCTTTGGCTGGCGACTTTGCCGCTGTTGTAAGTTTTTTGGCGAGGTAGAGAGATGGCGAGGTAGTGTGTGGAGTCAATTGCACTGAAAGACCTGAGTCTACGCGTCATTCTGAACGAAGTGAAGAATCCAGTCCATGTAGGGAAAAGGCTTTAAAGGACAATCCCCACTTCGCTCTTCAGGCTGAAAACCCTGTGCCAATGAGTCATTATGTGGCGTAGCGATAGAATCCAGTCCCTGTTTTTCAAGCGGCGCGTTAGCGCCGACGGCAGGCGATAAGTCTTTGGGGTGATAGGCCGGTTCGGGGCTGGTTCACGGTTTACAGAGTCTGGCTTGTCAGAGGAACATTCTTTAGCACCAAGGCCTGGATCCTTCACTTCGTTCAGGATGACGGGCTGGGCTGGTTTGGCGGTAATTTTCAGGCACAATATGAAAAAGCCCCGCTATCCATTTTCCGGATAAATCCGGAGGTCCGACCGGTTAAAAACCGGTGTTCCTCAATTTCAAATCCTCCCTGTCTGGCAGCCCTGGAGTATTTGCATATTATCCGCCGAACATCCCCTGTTTTTATGGGTTTGATCATGAGGCATGAATGTGTGACGCCTGAGCCAGGGTCAAGGAAGACCAAGAGTGTGAGACTTTAAGACGGGGGACTGTTGTAAGTTGTCAGTATAGAGTCGTCAGTTGGTAGTGGGTGCTTTTTTCGTCTGACACGCAGCGAAACGACAAAACGCTACAACTTTTAATACATAATCAGCCTAATCGGCGTAATCAGCATGAACCTTAAACAGAATCATCAAAACTGGAATTCAATCCCCAAACTCAGGGATTCGATTATCTCATCTTTTCCTTTAATCTCCCCGTCACCATTCACGTCACGGTAATACTCCCGATAGCGGCAAACCAAATTGTAGTTATCACTATAGCTGTAAACGATTCTGCCGTTTATCTGCGAATTTGGGTTGCGCCAGTTTCGCAGGTCCATTTTATTCACATCTGTCTGCGCGTAATAGATGGAAGCCTCTTTTAGGCGGGGAAATTTTTCCGGCATGAAGCTCAGTTTTGCCCACAGCGATTTTCCCTTCACAACGTCATCACCAAACATATTTTGATATGCCACCTTCATATAGGCAAAATTCGCGATGTTTGCCTTCAGATAGCCAAACCAACCCAGGCTGGATGTTAGATCAGCCAGCTCATCCTGTTTCAGGCGCAGGCTGTAATGGCGGCGGCCATCTATAACGGTGTCAACCACTTGGCAACGCTGTTCGTCGTAAAGATAGTTGAAATATGCCGGCAAAAAACTCTCGTTGAAATGGCGGAATTCCACCTTCATATCGAAAATCAAAAAACGTGCCGCCAACCCGGGCAGGATGATGCCGTTGCCGTGGTCGCGCATGATGGCATACTCGCCGTAATTGCTCAGACGCAGGCCCTCGGTGTCCACCAGCGGCAGCTCATAATTCAAGCTGTAAATCCACATGGGCTGGTTTTTGGGATAAAAAGCGGCGGAATCCGGAAACACCGCCGTGTCGAAAGGATAATCCGGATAGTTTTCCAAGATATTGGGGAAAATCTCGTTCACATAGGGGTTGAGGTCGGGATGGTCGATGATGGAATTGCCGTTTAAATCGATATCCAGTTCATCTGGAATACCGTCGTCATCGGTATCCAGCCAAAACCGTGGATCATGGGGAAATTTATCGTATATGTCTGGAATGCCGTCGCCATCGGAATCGGGATATTTGCCACAGGGATTGCGATCGGCGCCAAAGCTTCCACCAATGCTGATGTTTTTTAGAATTGGCAAGCGTGTGCCCAGCAGGGGTTTAAACCCTGCCTTGCCGGCAATAATCTCGTTTTTGGAAATGTCGTGGGTATAGAGTTCAAAACCAAAGCCATAGGCGTTCGTGTTCGCGCCCAGGTAGGCTCCGATTGGTTTTTCCTCGGGATAGCGGAGCATATTTGAATAGTCGTCGAAAATCAAGCCATGGCCCAAAGTGTAATCCGGAATGCAGCCCACCTTGAAATAGAGCGAATCCCGCCGGTCGGCAAAGCGCAGATAAAAAAGCTTTTTGGCGAGGTCTTCCCAGTTTTCCCAGCCGGTTCGGCGCAGGCGGCCTTCACCATCGAAAAGCAAATCGATGTCCATGCCGATGCCCACCTTCCAAATTGACATTTCCGGACGCAGCCTCACCTGGGAATACCAGTTTCCCCCCACCATAATATTGCCGAAAAGCCCACCCAGCCCATAATTAGGCCGGGAAAAAACCTCATAAATGGGGTCATCCCAAGCTTCATCTCCAGGGAAAATATATTCGTCGTTCAAGCTTTGCGCGCTGAAAGCCGCCGGCAAAATCAGCAGGACGAAGAGAAGAATCCCGGGTGCAAAGTTTTTCTTTTTCATAGCTTTCGCTCAAAAATGCCTTGTTTCCGCTTTCTGTCAAGCTAAATTTGTTTTTTGGAAAATAGATTGTGGGATACACGGGAGGGGGAAAATGAAAAGGATTGATGAACCAAAAAAAGCCGGGCGACGTATAGCCACCCGGCATCGAGCTTATCTTATGATTTAGATTATTATTTCATCAACACCGCTTTGCGGAGGAAGCTGTCGTTTCCAACCGTCATGCGGATATGATAGACTCCGGTTCCGCAGGCGCGGCCCTGATCGTCACGACCGTCCCATTCGGTGCGATAGTGTCCGGGAGCCTTTTGTCCCATCGGGATGCGCTTCACCAGCTGTCCGCGGGCGTTGTAGATTTCGAAGTTGACATTGGCGGCTTCCTTCAAGCTGAAGGGGATGAAAGCCCTGGGGTTGAAGGGGTTGGGATAGATGGCTTTAAGCTCTGTGACCAGCGGAATTTCCGGAACGCTGCTGCCAATCGTGTTAAACTCGATGCTCACAGGACCGTGGAAGCTCACGGTGCCATCCATGTCTGAGTTTTGCAGCCAGTAGTAGTAGTATCCGTCTTCAAAGAGTTCGGTGTCCTTGAAGATATAGCTCTGCTGTTCGGATGTGTTCATGGCGGGGATAAGTTCACTCACCGTGATGGCGTCGGCAAGAAGGTTTTCCGTGCCGCGCAGCACATAGAAGCCCAGCACGCCGGTTTCCGACTGCGTAATCCACATCAGGTTCACAAAGTTGTCCGCCGAAATGGCTGCGGTGAAGGAGGAAAGCTCCACCGGCACAGATGGGTTGGCAAAGGCCCAGATGCGGGTCTGGGTGGAGGCACCCAAGTCTGTCACGCCGTCCAGAGTCGCGATGGAATTTGTGACAGGCACATTTGATTCATAGAGGGTCCAGGTTTGGCCGCCGTCGTCGCTTACGTATGCGTCCACATACATCGCGCTGCCCCACTCGGTGGGGTTGTAGAAATTCATTTCCACTCCGCCGTTTTGGGTGCCGTAAGTTTCCCAGGTGTGCAGATATGTAGCGACAGTGCCGGGAATATCATATTGGGTTTCTTCATCCAGTTCCACCTGGAAGTCGTCCACGTAAACATCTTCACCGCCGGAAATATAGAAGTCCTCGGCGTTGTAAATCAGAGCGTAGCCATTGAAATAGAGTCTGCCGCCGATGAATTTTACCTCGTCTTCCCAATCATCATCATCCAACCTGCCGGAGATGATGATGTGGCTGCTCATCGTCAGCTCGTATTGGGTTCCGGAATCCATGTAAACCAGCATATAGTCGATGATCCCATCCTCGGGAATCTCGTAGCCGGTGGAATAGTCTGAATCTCCGGAAGCATAATAGATAAAGATGAAGGTATTCTCAACATAGCTGGGATGCTTATCGAAACTGCCAGCGGGGTTGTTCTGTTCCAGGTTTCCAACCTGCACATAAGCAGCGCCGGGATAGCTTCCCAAAACCAGTTGCGAGGCGTTGGACATCTGTCCGGTGAAGAGGTTCACCCTGCGTGCAGGGATGGGATTATCGCCCGCCAGGGTGGCTCCATATACGTTCGACAGGCACAAGTTGTAGATCAAGCCGGTGATGCTGCCATCATTGGTGAAGGCTTGGGCTTGGTCGCCCTGAAGGTAGAAGTTGGTGTAGGTGCCGGAAAAGTCCAGTGTTCCGCTTAGGGTATTGGTAAAATCTCCAGTGACAAAGAAATAAGTTTCTTCATTGTCATAGTTGCTTCCAGTTCCGGGATTCATGGTGATGCTGCCACTGTTGTCCACATCACCAAGCACCGCCAACACTGCTCCGGAATCGATGATCAATTCACCACCATCATGAATGGTGACTGATGCCGCGTTTGCCTGATTATTGGCATAGCTGTAGATACCAGTCCAGTCCGGATAGGTCATATATTCGCTGTCCACAATCACGGTCATGCCGTTGGGGATGCAGACATCGTCGGAGGAATCGGGAACATATCCTGTGCTCCAGGTGTTGGGATCGCTCCAATATCCACTTTGCACTGCGTAAACGCAACTGGAGCTGCCTGCCACGAAGTCGTCAACCATCAGGAAAAACTTATCCTGCGAAACACACTGGATGGCGAAATACACGTCGGTGTCGAAACAGTCATAAGGGAGTTGAATTTCAAACAGAGTCCAATCCAAACCCACAGTTATGGGGCTGGAATTTAAAGCTGTGAAATCGGTGTAGCTGTTGCCGGTGGTGGAATACAGAACGTTGAAGGTTTCAGGATAATAGGACGGGTCATACGACTTTGCGAAGAAGCTGATGCGTGGATATTTTCCAAAACTCAGTTTGGGCGAGATCAGCCAGTCGTCGTTGGAGCCAGAAGTAGCCGCAAAACAAGCTGCATATTTATCTCCGCTTAAAGCGTCTGCATCGCTGGTGAGTCCAGTGAGTGCAGGGTTTGTTGCACTGGGGTTAAAGATAATGTAGCTGCCTGTGTAGCCGGTATTAGTGAAGTTAATGTCTTGGAATCCATAGGTTGTAGAGCCGTCTCCATCATACTGGGTCCAGGGCAGGAAACTGAGCGTGAAATCTGTGTAGGATTCAAAGTAATCCTCATAAACCTGGCTCACGCCAAAGCCGCGCAGGGAGATGCTTTTGCTGTCTTTCTCACTGAAATCCGCAGGTATAATCTGACCCATTGTGATGTGGTTAGGGGATTTTTCATCCTGGGAATTCGGTATTGTGATTTGCTGCCTGGCTTGCATATTTATGCCCGGCTCAGTTCCCTTGCGGGAATCGGGATATATTTTTTGTTTTTCAAAGCTGATTGGCATCAAATCCAGGCTCTTCTCTCTCGGCTGAACGGGACCGAATGCGCCCATCTTCACAAGTTCAGCCTGCGAAGCGGTTTCAGGATTTACTTCGGCAACGGTATATTTGGCGCCGTTGGAGTCTTCAATCACCAACCGTGCAATTTTTTCACCCTCACAAGTGGGATTGAATTTCACGGTCCAGGAAGCGGACTGACCACCGCCAAGATTGATGGGATAAGTGTTGTTGTCCGTCAGCGTGAACTGATCAGCGTCCCGCCCTTCCAGCCTCACATTGCCGTAGGGAATGGTGAGGGTCCCGCCTCCCGTGTTTGTGGCAGTGAAGGTGCGCGGGGTGCAACTGCTGTTGTTGGCAAATGCCAAGCCGTAGTCCCATTCTTGTTCTGAGACAGCCAAGACTGGGGTTGCAGAAGTTGTTTCATACACCCGGATATTATCAACCCACAAATAATACCCTTCTGTTGTAGAAAAGCAGTGAAACGCAAAATAGTAGGTGCCTGAACTTGTGGGGGTAAAATCTGCCGTTACTCTGTTTATATAGTTTTCGTTGGTCACACCTGTCAAGGTAAGCAGAGTTGTTGTCTGCGAAGCCACGGTCTGTGCTGTGCCCACGGTAACTTTCATGTTTTCAGGAGCCCATGACGCCCTAACCCGCTGGTAAAATTCCACCTTGTAGGTGTTTCCTGCAGTCATGGGAATCCCTTGCATAAAAGCCCAGGTATTGGCAGGGTAAT